>JAERIN010000020.1 GCA_016757515.1 Alphaproteobacteria bacterium | reverse complement strand
GCCCTGCCACGGGGGCATGTCTGCCAAGACCTCCGCCCGCCCCCACAGGACCCCGATGCCCGTGGGGCCATAGAGCTTGTGCCCGCTGAAGACGTACCAGTCCGCGCCCAGGGTGCCCACGTCCGCCACGCCGTGCACCACGCCCTGCGCCCCGTCCACCAGGATGCGCATGTCGGGGTAGAAGTCCTTGGCGATGGCCGCGATCTCCGCCACCGGGTTCACGGTGCCCAAAGCGTTAGAGATGTGCGTCACTGCCACCAGCTTCGTCCGGTGCGTGAGGCACCCTTTAAACGCACCCAGGTCCAAGACCCCTCGGTCGTCCATGGGGACAACCTTGATCACGATGCCCCTCTCAGCCTGGAGCAATTGCCAGGGAACGATGTTCGCGTGGTGCTCCATAATGGTCAGAACAACCTCATCCCCCTCGGACAGATTCGCCCGGCCCCAGGACTGGGCCACCAGGTTTATGGCCTCCGTAGCGCCGCGCGTGAAAACAACCTCGTCCGCGTTGGCCGCGCCGATGAAGCGGGCCACGCGGGCCCGGGCGACCTCAAACCGCGCGGTCAGGTCCTCGCTCCAGCCGTACAGGCCTCTGTGGATGTTGGCATACGGCCCTGCCAGGGCCTGCGCCATGGCATCTATAACGGCCTGCGGCTTTTGCGCAGAGGCCGCGCTGTCCAGGAAGGCCACCCGCCGTCCGTGCAGGGGCAGAGCCAGGGCGGGGAAGTCCGCCACGGGGGGGGCAAACGCGGTCATGCGGTGTATATAGCACCTATGCCGCGCTGAGCCAGGTGGTCACCCTCTCCTCCATTGCAGCGCGCGTGTCCGCGTCCGCCACCTCGGCCAAGACCTCCGCCGCGAAACCCTGGAGCAAAAGGGCCCGCGCCTGCGCCTCCGGCACGCCGCGCGCGCGGAGATAAAACAGCGCAGACCCCTCCAGCGCGCCGCAGGTAGCCCCGTGGGCGCACTGCACATCGTCCGCAAATATCTCCAGCTCTGGCTGCGTGGCCATCCGGGCCTGGTCGGACAAGAGCACCGCGCGGGAGCGCTGCTGCGCGTCCGTCCCGTCCGCGCCCGGCTCCACCCGCACCCGGCCCTGGTAGACCCCCCGCGCCGCGCGGTCCAGGATGAAGCCCAGGTGCTGCGCGCTCTCGCACCCCCGCGCGCGGTGGGCGATGGTGGTGGTGTGGTCGGCCAGTTGGCTTCCGCGCAACAGGGACAGGCCGTGCGCCCGCGCTGCCGCGCCGGGGGCCAGCAGGTCCACGTGCAGCTCCAGGCGGGACAGCGCTGCGCCCGTGACGAAGTTGAACGCCTCATACGTCCCCCCGCCAGAGACCTCCACGGCGGTGGTCTGGGTGTACACCGCGTCCGTGCTGTTGCCTTGAAACCGGATATGGGTGAGGTGCGCCCCCTGTCCCACCACAATCTGGGACAGGCGGTTGTTCCAGTACGACCCCGCGCCCCGGTGGTGCTCTATGATCGTGGCGCGCGCGCCTGGCCCCAGGTGTATGGCCGTGCGCGTCATCAAAAACTGCCCGTCGTGGCCGGTCAGCGTCAGGACCAGGGGCACGTCCAGCGCCGCGCCCTCTGGGATATCTACGGCCACACCGTCCCGAAGGTGCGCGTTGGCCAGGGCCCACAAAGGTCCGCGCGCGGGGCGGGACTGCAGGCCCTCCAGCCACTCTAGCGCAGGCACGGCCCCGGTATAACAGTCCATAAGTTTGTGCACCAGGCCCTCCGGCCCCGCGTAGGTGACGTCCAGGGGGGCCACCCCCGCCCCGAATCGGGTCATGAGGTCCGGGGGCAGGGGCGTGTGCCGCCAGCCGTCTTGGTCCGCCCGGGGCAGGCCCGCCGCCGCGAACGCCCCCGCGCCTTGCGCACGCAGGGTCGTGACCCAGGAGGCGACGGGGGTTTTCATGCGGCCCCATAGCCCTGGGCCTCTACCTCCTGCGCGAGGTCCGGCCCGCCGGAGCGGGCGATGCGGCCCTGGCTAAGGACATGGACCCGGTCGGGCACGATGTGGTCCAAGAGACGCTGGTAGTGGGTTATGATAAGGAACGCCCGGTCTGGGCTGCGCAGGGCGTTCACGCCGTCTGCGACGGTCTTCAGGGCGTCTACGTCCAGGCCGCTGTCCGTCTCGTCCAAAATGGCGCAGCGCGGCCCCAAAAGGGCCATCTGCAGGACCTCGGCCCGCTTTTTCTCCCCGCCGGAGAAGCCCGCGTTTACCGCACGGCCCAGCATGTCGTCCCCGATGCCCAGGGCGCGGGACGCCTTGCGGATGCTCTTGAGCAGGTCCAGCGCGGGCATGGGCTCTTCGCCCCGCGCGGCGCGCTGCGCGTTTATGGCGGTCTTCAGGAAGGTCATAAAGCCCACGCCCGGCACCTCCACCGGGTACTGAAACGCCAGGAACAGGCCCGCCGCCGCGCGCTCCTCCGGCTCCATGGCCAGGATGTTTTGGCCGTCCAGGGCCGCCGTGCCGTCGGTGACCTCGTACCCCGGCCGGCCCGCCAGGACATAGGCCAGCGTGGACTTGCCCGAGCCGTTCGGGCCCATGACCGCGTGCACCTGCCCCTTTGGCACGTGGAGCGTCAGGCCGTTTAGGATGGCCTTGCCGTCAACGGCGGCGTGGAGATTGTCTATGTGGAGCATAATGATCAGCCTATTGTAACCATCAACGGTCCGCGCATCTTTTTCTCCTCCTCTTCTCTTTTCTCCTTCTCTTCTCTTTTTTCCTGGCTAAACTGCAAATACACCGGCACGGAAAACTGTATGCGGCTCTCGTGCGCGTGGCGGCCCTCGGTGGACAGGGCGGCCTCCGCCCCTGCGCCTATGCTGGCCTTCACCACGCCCAGGTTCAGGCTGGCCTTGGCTTCGCCGGCGCCCCCGCCGCCCGCCGTTTCGGTCTGGACAACGGACACGGCGATGTCAAAGTCCACGCGGGTGGCTTTATCTGGGTCTTGGTCGTTCGTGCTCACCACAGGCGCGATGATGTCGTGTTCTTCGCGCGCCTCGGCCACCCCCGCGCATATGTCCCGCAGGGTCTGGGCGATGAAGTCCTTCAGGGGCAGTGCGTCGGTCATCTAGGCGGTGTCCTCCTGCTTTCCCTCCTTGGCGAACCGCTCGTGGTACAGCGCGGCGAAGTCCACGGGCTGGAGCAGCAGGGGGGGGTAGCCCCCGCGCACCGTGGCGTCGGCCAGGATCTGCCGCGCGAAGGGGAAGGCCATGCGCGGTATCTCTATGTGCAAGAGGGGGTGCAGCTTGTCCTCCGGCACCGCGCCCTCGCCCACGCCCACGGCCACACCATAGGTCATCTCCGCGATGAACATTTTTTGCTCGCCGCGCGTGGCCTCGGCCCGCAGGGACAGCACAACCTCATGCAGCCCCGGGTCGTCGCCCGGTATCTGCCGCGCGTCTATACCGATCTTTACGTCCATCTCTGGCGCGCCCGCCCCGCCGCGCAGGCTCTGGGGCGCGTGAGGATTCTCAAACGAGAGGTCCCGCAGGTACTGCGCGTGTACCATCACCGCGCCTTTTGGGGTTTCTGCCATGCCGAGTCTCCTTCCTGTTACGCACTAAGGGGCCACAAAGGGCTACACCACCCAGCGCGCCGGGGCAAGGGGCGGGCCCCCCGACATGCGCGGCAAAGAGTGTGGCGGGGGTGGTTTGACAGCCCGCGAAGAGCGGGTTAGGCTGTTTCACCCCACAACCGAAGGGAGTGCACCACCATGAGGACCAAGTTCTGCCACGGCATATCGGACATCAACGACACCTATGCCGCGTTTGTGATAGACCAGTGGGGCGTGCTCCACAACGGGGCCAAGGCCTATGACGGCGTGGCTGAAACTTTGGAAGAGCTTAAGGTTCGGGGCAAGACGGTCATCATCCTGTCTAACTCCGGGAGGCGCGCAGAGGTGAACATCGCCAACCTGGAAAAGATGGGCATCACGCGGGGCATGTACGATGAAATCCTCACCTCTGGGGAGATGACCTTTCGGGGCCTGCGCGACCAAAACACGGAGCCCTTCCGGGGCCTGGGGCATGACTGCTACCTCGTGAGCAGGGGCGACGACCGCAGCCTCTTGGAGGGCCTGGATAACGTCCGCGTGGTGGACGAGGTGGACGCGGCAGACTTCCTGCTGTTCTCCACCACAGACGCGCCGGACAAAAACCTGCAAGACTACGAGCCCATGCTCCGCGCCGCCGTGCGCAGGGGCCTGCCCGCGCTGTGCGCGAACCCAGATAGCCGGGTGCTCTTTGGCACCATGAACGTCATGGGCGTGGGCACCCTGGCCCGGCGCTACCGAGACTTTGGCGGCGTGGTGTATTACATCGGAAAGCCGCACAAGCCCATCTACAACTGGTGCTTTTCTCTGCTGCGGGAAAAGGACATCTACCCCGCGCAGACCGTGATGATCGGGGACTCCATGACGCACGACATCCTGGGCGGTCACAGCGCCGGGATAGACACCTGCCTGGTCAAGGGCGGACTTCACGCGCCGCACTTCAAAAACGCCGAGACCCTGGCCGACGTGGACCGCGCGCTGGACATGCTCTGCGCGCAGTACAACAACGTCCACCCGCACTACCTCTGCCACCGCTTCGTGTGGGGCAAGCCCCTGCCCGACCGGAAGAATAAGGCTAAAGCAAGCGCCAAAAAGGCATAGACCACCGTATGACCATCAACGCCAAGCTTGCCATACGCCCACCCGAGGCTGCGGACAGGGGACAGTGGGCCGCGCTCTATCTGGCCTTTCTGGGCGATGTGGCCACCGCCCCCGCGCGGACCGAGGTCTCTGGGCGCGTGTGGGGCTGGCTCCTGGACCCGGCGCACCCCCTGCAGGGCCTCGTGGCCGATGTGGGGGGAGGTGCGCTGGCGGGCCTGGCCCATTTTTCCCCAAAGGCCAATCCCTTCCGGGGGCGGGATATCGGGTTTTTGGATGACCTGTACGTGGCGGAAGCTCACCGCAGGCAGGGCGTGGCCACGTCCCTGCTGCGGGCCGTGCTCGAGACGACGGAGCGGGCTGGCTGGCCGGTGCTGCGCTGGCTGTGCGGGCAGGACAACGCCGCCGGGCGGGCACTATATGATAAGATTGCGGGCGCGCCGAGTCACGTAGTCTATGGTCTGCCCACCGGTCCCCGCGATGCGGGGTTCGCGGACGTGGACTGCACCTATAAAAATGGCTGGTTTGCGACTTTCGGAGGGACCCGGCCATAGGCTGTATTACCATCATCCCCGCGCGGGCGGGCTCCACGCGGTTTCCGAACAAGCCCTTGGCCCCCCTCGCGGGGCGCAGCGTCCTGGCCTGGACCCTGGACGCGGCGCGCGGGGCGGACGTTGGCCCCGTCCTCGTGGCCACGGAGAGCGCGGACATAGCCGAGCACGCCCGCGCCCTGGGCGCCGAGGCCGTTATGACGCCAGCAGACTGCGCCACAGGCAGCGACCGGGCCCTGGCCGCCGTGGGCACCCTGTCCGACCGGCCCGAGATCGTGGTCAACCTCCAGGGCGACGCGCCCCTCACCCCACCTGGGGCCATCCGCGCCGTTGTGGAGGCCCTGGCCGCCGACCCAGGCGCGGGCGTGGCGACCCCTGTGCGCCGCCTGTCGTGGGAGGCCCTGGATGCCCTGCGGGAGGCGAAAAAGACGGCCCCGTTCAGCGGGACAACCGCCGTTGTGGGCCCAGACGGGCGGGCCCTGTGGTTTTCTAAGATGGTCTTGCCCGCGATACGCCGGGAGGACCGCGCTGGGCCCTGCCCCGTGCTGCAGCACATTGGCCTGTACGCCTTCCGGCTGACGGCCCTTGAACGCTTCTGCACCCTGCCAGAGGCGGGGTATGAGCGTCTGGAGGGGCTGGAGCAGCTGCGCCTCGTGGAAGCCGGGATACCCGTCCGCGCGGTGGAGGTGCCCCCGGAGCACGCGCCGCCCATGGGCGGGATAGACACGCCCGAGGACCTGGCCCGCGCCGAGGTCCTCCTCGCCCCCTAGGGGGGGTTATTACGCTATATCTATGACGACAAGGTCGCATCCATAATCTTTTTGTACTTTGCGTACCCTGAGCCCCTCTCCCGTTAAGGTCGCGACAGCAGAATCCGCTGTACAATCTATACCTTCCCTTATTGTCATTGCCTCATCGACAGGACGAACAATCATACCATCACCGTAAATAAATGTTCCAGGAGCAGAAGCCAGCCAAGCCGACCAACCGGCAGCACGATCTAGCCTCTCAAGAAGATTCTCGTCTGCATCTAAACCTCTAGATCTCACCCAAACATCCACAAGACTGTAATATTGCCCCCATGGGTCCACCCACAGCCTGTCTGCACCTTGTCTCATAGCAATGCTCCTTTTTTTCTGTTATCACGTTTCCCGTAAACGCACGCCCACCCTGCCAGAGAGAGAGATATTTCAAGCATTTTTTTGGCGTTTATCCCCTTGACACAAGTAAGGCCATTTGATATTCTGGCCCTATAGAAAGGGAGGCCAGAGCCATGAAACAGATGACAGTCCGCGAGTTTTTTAAGGAATTTCCAGATGATGACGCTTGCCTAAACCACCTTATGAAGGTGCGTTATGGCCTAGAGCACACTTGCCGCAAGTGCGGGCGCGCCTCACGCTTTCATCGCATAAAAAGCCAGCGAGCCTACGCCTGCCAATTCTGTGGCGATCACCTCTACCCCTGTGTGGGCACGCCGTTTGAGCGCTCCCGTACCTCCCTGCAACTGTGGTTTTACGCCATATATCTCTTCACCACTACGCGCCACGGCGTATCGGCCAAGGAACTGGAGCGCCAGCTGGGCGTGACCTACAAATGCGCACACCGGATGGGCCATGAAATCCGCAAGCATATGGCTGCCGTGGACGGGGAGGCCCCTCTATCTGGCACTGTGGAGATAGATGAAACCATCGTGGGCGGCAAGCACGAGCGCAAGGACGGTAAGGACACGCGCCCCATTCTTTTGGGGATGCTGGAAAAGGGCGGCGATGTGATGACCAAGGTGGTGCCTGATGTGAAGCGCGCCAGCCTTTATCCGCATATCACGGCCAATATCACCGAGGGCGCGGCGGTGCATACCGATGAATTGCGCTCCTACGCCACCCTAGGCGATGAGGGGTATGTGCACACCACGGTATGCCACGGCAGGGATGAGTATGTGGCCCCGGATGGCACCACGGTCAACGGCCTAGAGGGCTACTGGGCCATGCTGACAAACGGGATACGCTCTACGCACATCCATGTGTCCACAAAGCACCTGGAAAAGTATGCAAAGGAATTTGAGTACCGCTATAACGCGCGGGCTAATCCTAGCCAGATGACTCGGGAGCTTTTGACGGTTTTCCCGAAATCATAGAGCCGAGTGTCTTGTCAAAGCGTTCCTTGTCGGCGGGAGGGGTGTCCGCGCCCCGCTTTTTAGAGAAGCCGTTAATCCTCTTTTTCTTCTGGGCTTGCTTTAGGTTTTCCATCTGACAATATATCTCCTTGAGATGGCGCTGGGTAAAACTTTATAACCTCTAGCACCTTGTAATCGTTTGTTATCTTTCCGTCTTCTTTTTGTTTTTGTGCAATCTGCAATCTTACCTTAAACTTATCTCCTATAAGAACGCCTCCACGCCTAAAAACTATATCTTTTATATTGGATTCAGAAACATCCATAGAGTGGTGCTCTTCACCATAATAGAATTTCCATCTTTTTGCTGATTGATCGTATACAGGACTACGCACAGACAATAAAGCGTTTATTATGTTGTCTTCTTCTATTTCTTGCTCTATTTCTTCTTCTCTATCAAAGTTCATTTCTTTGGCCTCGTCTTTAGAGATAGATAATGCATTTGGCTTTCCCTTCTGATACGAACGGAATTCGTCAATGCCAGGATTGGAGAGGACAGGAGAAAGAACCCCCTTGGCATATTTGCGAATTTTTTTGCTTTGATAAAGTTTATGTGTATTTTGGTCTACTATTTCTTTTTCACCGCTATCCAGTTGATACTCAAAAAGTATTCTTCCGTTTTCGTCCTTGAACTCAACAATGTTTATCACTTTTCTCTTTTTAAAAAGTTTATATATTCCGAATAATGTTGGGCCAACGCTCACACCAAAAATAATACCTGTCCACTCTAAAATATCTTTTGCCTTAACGACATCATCGTTTCCAAGAAGAGACTTCACAAGTCCCCAGTTCTCTGAAACAACAAGACCTATATCAAAACATTTTTCCTCTATGTTTGGCGTCACGCTAACTTTAACAGAGGATTCACCGCCATTAAATATTGTATTTGCTTCTTTTATAAGGCCACTCAAGCTTAAGAGCGCTGGGGCCAAGTCGTCCACACACATCGTGTGCGAGCGCAACGCCTCACCATCATACGCAATACGAAAATGCACTTGACTCATCTCTAAATTCTACCATGGTTTGATTCTGTGTATGTACTTATGCCGAGGGGATAAACGCCATTTTTTTTAACTTTTTCTCACGGGAGCGCGGGGTCGCGCGAGGGCCTGGAAATCGGCGCTGGGGTGTGATACCCTTTGGGATCTGATGATCAGTTTCACGACCCTTGGCGACACGGACGACCTGCGGGCCCAGCTGGGCGCATACGAGGCCGAGCACCGGGCCCTGGACGCCGCCCTGGCCGAGATGCACGCCCCGGGCCGCCCCGTGGATCTGATGGCCCTGCAGCACATGAAAAAGAAAAAACTCTGGCTCAGGGACACCATCCAGCGCCTGCGCAGCGCCCTCATAGACGACATCATCGCCTAAGACCCTTGCCCTCGCGCGCGTGGCAGCCCAGGATGCCCGTCCATGACCCGTGAACCCGCCATCGCCCTTTCCGATCTCCGCAAGGTGTACAAGCCCTCGCGCCGGCACCGGGGCGGGCGGGCGCAGGCGCTTGCGGGCGTGACGCTGGATATCCCGCGCGGCTCCCTCTTCGCCCTCCTGGGGCCGAACGGAGCCGGGAAGTCCACGCTTATCAACATCCTGGCCGGCATCGTGCGCAAGACCTCCGGCACGGCGCAGGTCTGGGGGCGGGACCTAGACGCAGACCCACGCGGGGCCAAGCTCGCCCTGGGCGTGGTCCCGCAAGAGATCTATGTAGACCCGTTCTTCACCCCCCGGCAGATATTGGAGATCCAGGCCGGGTTCTTCGGCGTGCCCCGCGCGCAGCGGCGGACGGATGCCCTCTTGGACCTTATGGACCTGAGAGACAAACAGCATGCGTACACCATGGCCCTGTCCGGGGGGATGAAGCGCCGCCTGATGGTCGCCAAGGCCATGGTCCACGCGCCGCCTATCCTCATCCTGGACGAGCCCACGGCGGGCGTGGACATCGCCCTGCGTCAGCGCCTGTGGGAGGCCGTGCGGGGCCTGAACGCGGCGGGCACCACGATTGTTCTCACCACGCACTACCTGGAGGAGGCACAGGCCCTGTGCGAGCGGGTGGCGATTATAGACAAGGGGGCCCTGGTCGCGTGCGAGGCGACGGAGGACCTGCTGGCCAGGGTGCAGGCGAAGTCTGTGACCGTGCGCCTGGACCGGGAGGTGGAGGCCGCGCCAACGGTGCCCGGCTTTACCTTGGAGCGGACGGGGGCCAGGTCCCTGGCCGCGCGCTATAACCCGCAAGAGGCCCCCCTGGGCGCGCTGCTGGAAGCCCTGTCACGCGCGGGCTATGCCGTGGTGGACATCTCCACCCGGGCCAGCGAGCTGGAGGAGGTGTTCCTGCAGCTTACGGGGGGATAAGATACATGCTTTTTAAGGCTCTTCTGGTAAATTCTGTCTTTGGTTCTGGAGCGCCAGATCAACAGTTCTCCGTAGGAGAGCAAGTGGAGAAAGTAAATGTCTGTTTTGGTCTTCTGTTCCGCTGGTTCGGATATGACGGACATAATCGCCTATTTCGTTAGACGCAGCCACCAGGAAATCAAAAGAGGGGGACGATAGAGAATACCCTGCCTCTAATTTACTTTTAATTAACAATATTCTTTCAAGCAGTGCTGATCCTCTCAATGACAGAACGTGGCTCATACCTTTTGCATGTTGCTGTGACATAAAAAATCCTTTCTTTATATATTGAATTTATAGAATATTTCTCATATGTGTTTTTATTCTGGTTGAAGGTGGATGTCAACCCCAAAATGCACACATGCCCGCAAAAAATGCTGTGCATAATGCGGATGGGCGCACGCGGACCGTCGGGGGAGTCTGCGCGCTCCGGGCCGTAGGGTGGTGGTGCGGTCATGGTGGCCCGGCCCGCGCCACGTTGTGTCGCTTTCGCGGCCCGCAGCACACGACAGCCACACATTTCGGGGCACGCGCCTACGCTCCAGGCACCAGGGACAGGGGGGAAAGGCCGCGCAGGGAGTTGCACAGGTACAGCGCCTGCGCGCTGCGGACGTCGGCCTCGGTCAGGCCCCGCTCCGCAAGGCGGCCCTGGGCGATGAGGCCCCCGCGCGTGATGCCGTCTATCGCGCCGTCCTCCAGCGGCGGTGTGACCAACGCGCCGCCTATCTCGGCCACCAGATTGCCTATGGTGCAGCACGCCAGGCGGCCCTCGGTGTTCAGCAGTATGGCCTCGTCCGCCCCCGCCGCGCGGGCTTCCGCGAGGACCAGCATGGCGTCGGCGTACCCCGCCGTGGCCTTCACGCGCGCAAGGGGCGAGCGTGCGTTGCGCCGGGTGCTCGTGGCGACAATCGCCCGAAGGGGCCTCGGCTCTGGCGCGGGGGTGATGGAGATGATCGCCGTGGGCGCGGGCTCCGGCGGCGGGGCCAGGCCGCGTGGCCCCGGCCCGCCCGTGACAAGGGTCGTGAGCGCCCAGCGCCCGGCCCCCGCCCCATTTGCGCGGGTGAGGTCCGCTATGGCACCCCGCCAGGCATCCGCCGTGAAGGGCAGGGGGATGGAAAGAACCGCCGCGTGCCGCGCGAGGCGGGCCAGGTGCGCCGCCGCGTCAAGCGCCGCGCCGTCCTGCAGCAACAGGGTATCAAACACGCCCTGGGCGTAGCGCAGGCCCCGGTCTGCGGCCGTGACCACGGGCCTATCGCCCTCCACCAGCGCGCCGTTGTGCCAGACAATCACGCCGCCGCGCCCTCAATCCGCCGCAGGGTGGCCAGGAGGGGCCCCAACGCATCCAGGGGCAGCATGTTCGGCCCGTCGGACGGCGCGTTGTCCGGGTCCTCGTGCGTTTCAATGAAGAGGGCCGCCACGCCCACGGCCACCGCCGCGCGGGCCAGGGGTGCCACAAACTCGCGCTGCCCCCCGCTCGTGGTGCCCCGGCCCCCCGGCTGCATTACCGAATGCGTGGCGTCGAACACGACCGGGTAGCCCGTGGCGGCCATGATGGGCAAAGCGCGGAAGTCGCTCACCAGGGCGTTGTAGCCAAAGCTCGCCCCCCGCTCGGTCAGCAGGATGCGCGTGTTGCCCGTGCTCGCCACCTTCTCGGCCACGCGGGCCATGTCCCACGGGGCCAGGAACTGCCCCTTTTTGATGTTCACGGCTGCCCCCGTCCGCCCGGCGGCGAGGAGGAGGTCCGTCTGCCGGCACAGGAAGGCGGGGATCTGCAGCACGTCCGCGACCTGGGCCACCGGGGCGCACTGCCCGGCCTCGTGCACGTCGGTCAGGACCGGGCAGCCAAAGCGAGCCTTCACGGCGGCCAGGACCTCCAGCCCCGCGTCCAGCCCCACGCCCCTGGCCGTGGCGGCGCTGGTCCGGTTGGCCTTGTCAAAGGAAGACTTATAGATGAAGGGCACCTGGGCCGATTCGCACGCCCGCTGTATCGCCTCCGCGCACATGAGGGCGTGGTCCAGGGACTCGATCTGGCACGGCCCGGCGATGAGGGCGAAGGGGCGGTCGTTGGCGATGTCTATCGCGCCGATGCGGACGGTGGTCATGCGGGCGGTCTCCATGTCTGTGGGTCTGCGGGGGCTTGCTGGCCCGTGGCCAGGGTCTTGACGCTGTGGCCGCCCGCGTCCGGGAACCAGACGTGCGGCACGCCGCGCTTTTCCGCGTAGGCGATCTGCCGGCCGATTTTGTGCGGCGCGTGGTAGACCTCTGTGTTGATGCCCCTTTGGCGCAGCGCCCGCGCGGCCTCTTGCGCCGCTTTTCTGTGGTCCTCTGAAGGTAGCGCCACCAGGACCTCGGCGGGGCTTACGCGGCCTATGGGGAGCTTTCCCGCGGCCAACAGGTGGCTGAACAGGCGGCTAACCCCGATGGACAGCCCCACGCCGGGGAGCTTTTTGTTGATGTACGCACCCGCCAGGTCGTCATAGCGCCCGCCGGAGCAGATGGAGCCCAGTTCGGGGGCGTCGGTGAGGAACGTCTCGTACACCGTGCCGGTGTAGTAGTCCAAGCCGCGCACGATGGACAGGTCGGCCACGACGGCGCCCTTTGGCAGGTGGGAGAGGTCGGCCATGACGGACTTAAGTTCGTCTAGGCCTTCCTCTATAGACTCATCGTATGTGTCCAGATAGATTAGCCCTTCCCCTATTAGGTGTTTCATATTTTCGTATATATAATTAAATGTTTCGCCCTTTTTGTTCTGAAAAATTTTAAATTGATAGTGAAACTCCATCAATATTTTTTGTTTTTCAGATTCCGTCACTCCGAATTCCCTCAAAAGGCCGGGGTGGATCTCGTGCCCTTTATCCAAGAAAGATAATATTTTCGTTATTTCTTCATTTTTTCTTATACAAACAGACTTTAAAAGGCCTATTAATATCTTCCTATTACTTACTCGTATTTGGAACGGCAGTGCAGACCCCCCCCTAACCCCCCCCTGTTCCAGGGGGGGGAGATTCGCGCCTTCACTTCTCTCCTGTTCCAGGGGGGAGAGGTTTGCGCCGTCATTCCCCCCCCTCGCAGAGGGGGGGGGCTGGGGGGGGTTAAGGAGGCCCGAAAGCACCTCCCACATAATCGCGGCCAGCTCGGCGTCAAAACTGAGGGGCAGCGCGTCCACGCCGATGACGTCGATGTCCGCTTGCGTGAACTCCCGGAACCGCCCGGCCTGCGGCCGCTCGCCCCGCCACACGCGGCCTATCTGATACCGCTTGAACGGGAAGTCCAGGTCGTTGAAATGCTGCGCCACATAGCGCGCAAGCGGCACCGTCTGGTCAAACCGCAGGCCCAGCCGCGCGTCCTTGTCGCCCTCCGCCCGGTGCAGGCGCTCCAGGACGTATATCTCCTTGTCCACCTCGCCCTTCGCGGCGATGACGTCCAGGGCCTCCACCGCCGGGGTCTCAATCCCGCAAAAGCCATAGCGCTCAAACACGGCCCGCATGTGATCGCACCACGCTTGCCACACCCGCTGCACCGCCGGGGTGTACTCCGGGAAGCCGGAAATCGGCTGGGGCTTGATAATCTTTCTCGCCATGCGCCCTATATCCCCCCCATGCGCACCAAAACGCAAGACCCGCTGGACGCCCCGGCCGCCGGGCCGTATGAAGGGACGCTATGAAGCTCCCCCTCACCTGGCTGTCCCGGCACCTGGACACCCGCGCGGACGCGGGGGCGATCGCGGACCGCCTGACGGCCCTGGGCCTGGAGGTGGAGGGAGTCCACGACCTGGCGGCTGTGTACGCCCCCTTTCGCGTGGTGGCGGTGGAGGCCGCGCGGGCGCACCCGCAGGCGGACAGGCTCCAGATCTGCACAGTGCGGGAGGCCGACGGCCAGACGCATGAGGTGGTGTGTGGCGCGCCGAACGCGCGGGCCGGTATGCGGGCCGTCTTCGCGCCAGAGGGCGCGGCCCTACCCGGCACGGGCGCGGTGCTGAAAAAGGCCAAGATCCGGGGGGTGGAGAGCCGGGGGATGCTGGTCTCCCTGGCGGAAATGGGCCTGTCGGACGAGGCGGAGGGCATTATAGAGGCCCCAGAGAGCGCGGCCCTGGGCACGCCGCTGGTGGAGGCGCTGGGCCTGCCCGCCGGGCCGGTGCTGGACATCGCCCTCACCCCCAACAGGGGAGACGCGGCCTGCGCGCGCGGCGTGGCGCGAGACCTCGCAGCGGCGGGCCTGGGGTCTCTCAAGCCCCTGTCTGACGACGCGCCCGTCCCGGCGGCCGTGCCAGAGACGGCGGTCAAGGTGGTCGTGGAGGACGCGGACGCCTGCCCCCTGTTCCTCGCGCGGGAGATCAGGGGCGTGCGCAATGGCCCCTCCCCGGAGTGGCTGAAGGCGCTTATTGAGGCGGCGGGTGGGCGCTCCGTCTCGGCCCTTGTGGACATCACCAACTTTTTGACTCTGGACCGGGGGCGGCCTCTGCACGCCTACGACGCGGGCGCGCTCTGCGGGGACACGCTGACCGTCCGCGCGGCACAGGCGAGGGAGACGATAGAGGCCCTGGACGGACGGACCTACGCCACGTCCGGGGGGGAGGTGGTGATAGCCGACGCGGCGGGCCCCGTGGCCCTCGCGGGCCTCATCGGCGGGGTGCGCACGGGGTGCACAGAGGGCACGACGCGTGTTGTGCTGGAGGCTGCGGTGTTTGCCCCGGCGGCGGTCGCCCGCGCCGGGCGGGCCCTGGGCGTAGAGAGCGAGGCGCGCTACCGGTTTGAACGCGGTGTGGACGCCCAGGCCACCGCAGCGGGGATGGAGGCCGCCACGCGGCTCATCTTAGAGATATGCGGCGGGCAGGCCGGGCCCGTGGTCGCGGCGGGCGCGCCCCCGCCGCCGCCCCCGCCGGTGCGGTTTGACCCGGCCTTTGCGGACGCCCTGTTGGGTCTGGTCGTGGACCCGGCCCGGCAGGCGGATATCCTGCGAGCCCTGGGCTTCTCGGCGGAGGGCGGCCGGGCCACACCGCCCTCGTGGCGGCACGACATCCACGGGCCCGCCGACCTGGCCGAGGAGATCGCCCGCATCGTGGGCCTGGACGCCATACCCGTGACTGACCTGCCCCGTGCGCACCTAACGGCAGCACACCAGAAAAGCCGGGCCGTCGCCGCTCGCGGGGCCCTGGTGGCGCGCGGGTGTGATGAGGCCGTCACACTCTCCTTCATGGACGGGCGCGCGGCCCCGCGCTTCGGCCCCGTGATCGACGCCATGCGCCTGGAGAACCCGATCGCGGGGGATCTGGACACCCTGCGGCCCAGCGCGCTGCCCCACCTCCTGGCCGCCGCCGCCGCGTCCGCGCGCCGGGGGCACCCAGACGTGGCCCTGGCGGAGGTGGGCCCCGCCTTCACCGGCGGCGCACCGGGGGAGCAAGAGGCCGTCGCAGCCTGTGTCCGCGCGGGGGCCGCCACCCCCCGCCACTGGGCCCAGCCCGCCCGCGCCCCGGACGCCTTTGACGCGAAGGCCGATGTCCTGGCCGTGCTGGAGGCCCTGGGCGTGAGGGCCGAGGCCGCACAGGTGTCTCCTGGCGCCCCCTCGGACGCATACCACCCGGGGCGGAGCGGGGCGCTGAAGCAGGGTGCCCGCACTCTGGCCCACTTTGGGGAGATCCACCCCGCGCTGGCGGCAGAGATCGGCCTGCGGGGCCCGGCGGCCATGGCGGAGGTGTTCGTGGACCGGGTTCCCGCGCCGCGCGCCAAGAAAGGCCCGCCGCCGCCCCTCACGCTCCCAGAGCTGCAGCCCGTGACGCGGGACTTCGCCTTTGTCGTGGGGGCCGATGTGGAGACAGCCCGCCTGGTCCGCGCCGTGGCGGGTGCGGACCGCCTGGTCGCCGCCGTGGCGGTGTTTGACGTCTACGCGGGCCTGGAGGGCGGGACGCAAAAGTCCGTCGCCCTGGCCGTCACGCTGCAGCCCAGGGGCAAAGAGGCCCTTACGGAGGAGGCGCTGGCCGCCGTGTCGGACAAGATCGTGTCCGCCGCCGCAAAGGCCACCGGGGCCGCCCTGCGGGCCTAGCGTTCCCCCTCCCCCATCTTGAGCGCCTTAAAATGTAAATATTATAGATTATTTAAACCATAAGAGATATTTTGACTCTTTCTGCAGTTTGTTCTATGTTACCGTCGTGCACAATGGCACGCTTTCCGGACAAGAAAGCATCATAATCATAAACTTCATTGTGAGAAACATTAAGCCAAACTGGTATAATAACAGTTTTTCTTTCTTTCATTTCTTTTTCTAGGATGCAACCAACCTCTCTATCTGCCCACCTAGTATTATCTATAAGATTTTTTGATATAATAATAACACATTTTTTACTTTTCTTTATTCCTTCATCAATTTTTTTTCTGATGTCGTCCCCAGGTCTAATGGAAAATTCATCGTACCAGACAGGGCACATCTTTCTTGATAGTTGCAGAACTAAATCTTTGACAAATATATCTTTGTCTTTTGCGTCATGACAGATAAAACCTATAGGATTTAACGTTTTTGTATGGGAATCAACGATTATTTTGTCATATATATATAATATTATTCCTTTTTTTTGGCCGCTTTCTCTCATGTATTTTTTTATGCTCTCTGAAATTTTCTGGTCTGTATAAATCTTGCACACTCTTGTATTCGAAGCGTCTTCTGACCTATGAATATTCACGGTGTCACCTGATCGATTCAATCTAATTTTGACATTAGATGCAGATTCGTCTATTATCTTAATAAATTGTTCAATATCTGCGCAAATATAGATGAATTCATCTTCATTTTTTAGAATTGGTATATAGAAAGCATAAAAGAAGGAATGCATATCTCTATCAAAGCAACGACTTGCTGTGATGTTATATTTCAATATATTGCCATCTTTATAATGTAATTCTGATGTTAAATCTCTAGAAATACAAAGATAATTTTGCATTTCTGATATATAATATTCTTTAACTTCTTTAGTCATCTCTCCCCCTCCCCCATCTTCAGGGCCTCAATGAACGCGCTCTGCGGGATGTCTACGTTCCCGTACTGCCGCATCCTCTTCTTGCCCTTCTTTTGCTTCTCCAGCAGCTTCATCTTGCGCGTAACGTCCCCGCCGTAGAGCTTTTGCGTCACGTCCTTGCGGTAGGACGCTATGGTCTCGCGCGCGATGATCTTGCCCCCTATGGCGGCCTGGACGGCGATCTTGAACTGCTGGCGCGGGATGAGGTCCTTTAGGCGCGCGCACAGCTGCCGCCCCCGCGCCTCGGCTTTGTCGCGGTGGACGATCATGGCCAGGGCGTCCACCGGCTCCGCGTTGACCAGGATTTGCATCCGCACCAGGGCGTCGCGCTGATACCCGTCCAGCTCGTAGTCAAAGCTGGCGTAGCCGCGCGACAGGGACTTGAGCCGGTCATAGAAGTCAAACACAATCTCAGACAGGGGCAGGCGGTAGGTCAGGACCACCCGGTTGCCGGCGTAGTGCATCTCCACCTGCACCCCGCGCCGGTCCTCGCACAGCTGCAGCAGGCCTCCGAGGTGTTCCTGCGGGGTAAGGATGGTGGCCTTTATCCAGGGCTCCTCTATAAAATCAACATGCTGCGCCTCCGGCATGTCGGCGGGGTTATAGAGGTCCACGACCTCCCCGTTTGTTTTGTGCACGTGATAGACCACCGACGGTGCGGTGGGGATGAGGTCCAGGTCAAACTCACGCGACAGGCGCTCTTCCACAATCTCCATGTGCAAGAGGCCCAGGAAGCCACAGCGAAAGCCCATGCCCAAAGCCTGGGAGTTCTCCGGCTCGTAATGCAGGGCAGAGTCGTTCAGGGCCAGCTTGGCCAGACCCTCGCGGAGCTTTTCAAACGCGCTGCTGTCCGCAGGGAACAGGGAGCAGAACACCATCGGCACACTGGGCTTAAAGCCCGGCAGGGCCGTGGCGCAGGGGTTTTTGGCATCCGTGATGGTGTCGCCCACGCGGGTCTCAGACAGCTCTTTGATGGCCGCTGTGATGAAGCCCATCTCCCCAGGGCCCAGGGCCTCCACCTCCACCTTTTTTGGGGTGAACATGCCCACGCGGTCTATCTCCCGCTCCGCCCGGGCGTTCATAAAGCGGATTTTCTGGCCCTTGCGCAGGGTGCCGGAAAGCACGCGCACCAAGACCACCACGCCCAAGTATATGTCATACCAGGAATCAACGAGGAGAGCCTTGCTCGCCGTTTCCTCCACGGGTCTGGGCGGGGGGAGGCGCTGCGCAATCGCTGCTAGCAGTTCAGGGATGCCCTCCCCCGTCTTGGCCGAGATGCACACGGCCTGGGCCGCGTCCAGGCCGATGACCTCCTCTATCTGCGCGCGGGCGGCCTCTATATCCGCTGCGGGCAGGTCTATCTTGTTGATGACGGGTACGATCTCGTGCCCCTGCTCTATGGCCTGATACACATTCGCCAGCGTCTGCGCCTCCACGCCCTGCGTGGCGTCCACGACCAGGATCGAGCCTTCGCACGCGGCCAGGGAGCGCGAGACCTCGTACGAAAAGTCCACGTGGCCCGGCGTGTCCATGATGTTGAGCTGATAATCCTTATACATAAGGCGAACCGTCTGCGCCTTGATGGTGATCCCCCGCTCCTGCTCTATGTCCATGGTGTCAAGCACCTGCTTGATCATCTCGCGCTTTTCCAGCCCGCCGCACGCCTCGATCAGCCGGTCGGCCAGCGTGGACTTGCCGTGGTCAATGTGCGCGATGATCGCAAAGTTGCGGATGCGTTCTGGCGGATGGGGCATGGCGGGCGAAGCTAGCGCGCCTGCGCGCCCTTTTCAACGCGGGCCTTGCGGCCAGGGTCACTCTTTCGCGGTCTGTGCGTGGTGGCGCCGCTCGCTGTACGCGCGGCGCAGGTCTTCGGCGTTTGCGACAAAGGGGATGCGAAAGGCCCGCAGCCCCACCCCGGTGATCACGATGTCCGCATAGCCCAGGACAAGGCCGGGGAGCATCTGCTCTGTCTCTAGGCTCTCCACCTTGTCCAGGTCCAGGGTGACCACCTGATTCACGAGAAGGCCATAGCGGGCCAGGACGCGCCGGTCTGTAAGGGCCAGGCGGAGGTAAGACTGCAGAACCGCGGCCAGGCAGAGCATAAGGCCCGCCGCGGCGATAAGCAAAACGCCCAGGGGCATCACAACAATGGCCAGGGCCACGCCAAGGACGAGAAGAGTCGCCCCCCGCCAGTATATCCCCGGATGGATGCGAGCCGCGGCCATGGGCGTCTCCCCCTCCACGAGGAGACCCGCCAGCCAGGGATCAGTCTCTCCGGTTGCGGCCATTGTTGTGGTCCTCCTCCTCTTGGTGGTTCCGGGCCCACTGGACCGCCTTCCGAAAAACAACGGGGTTGGCCATGGTTGGCAGGACCATCCGCCCGATGCCCATCCCGTGCACCACCACCCGGCCATAGCCCAAAATGCGGCCCAGGATGCCCTGGCTCACCTCCACGCCCTCTATGCGGTCTATGTTCATCTCCTCCACCTGGCGAGAGACCAGGCCCCGCTTAAAGATAAGGCGGCGGTTCGTCACCGCGATCTCCGTTGAGATTTTGACCACCATCATGTGGAGGCAGCCCCACAGCCCCATGGCGAAAAGGACAAAGACAAGGGTCTTGATGCCCCAGTGGAGGGCGGGCACACAGCCCCAGAAGGAGACAAGCGCAACGGGGCATGTGCCCGTCTGCCGGTAGAGAAACACCGCGCCCCAGAGTGTGGCCCCGGCTATGATGGCCCCCCAGAAGACGGCCATGGCGGCCTGGATGTCGTAAATCCAATGAAAGCGCCCAAAGCGGATGAGCTTCTCTCCCCGGCCGAGGGACTCCTGCACATAAAAGGTTGTCATGCGCCGGAGCATAGCACGCCCCAGGGCTGGGCCAAAGGGGCTTTGCGGTGCCTAGCATGGACGGTATGCTCTGCACTATGTCCTTGCGCGTTGCCCTGCAGGCTGATCCCCTGGAGTCCCTGAACTACGCGGGCGATTCCACCTACGCTCTGGCGCTGGAGGCGCAGCGGCGGGGCTACGCCCTGTTTCATTACGCTCCCCAGGCGCTCAGCCTTTCCGGCGGCCTGTTGACCGCGCGGGGGCGGGCCGTGGCCTTCCACAGCGAGGCACCCTTCTACAGCGCAGGGGCGGAAGAGGTGGCAGACCTATCAGACTTTGATGTTGTTTTGCTGCGTCAGGACCCGCCCTTCCACATGGGCTATGTCACCACGACGCATCTGCTAGAACACGTCCACCCGGCAACTTTGGTCGTGAATGCCCCGGCAGGGGTCCGCGACAGCCCGGAGAAAATCCTTGTCTTGCACTATCCAGACCTCATGCCCCCGACCATCGTCACGCGGGATATGGCGGCGGTGCGCGCGTTTCAGGCAGAGCACGGAGACATTATCCTAAAGCCTCTTTATGGAAACGGCGGGGCGCAAGTGTTCAAAGTGCCCGCTGACGGCGCGAACCTGGGGGCCCTCACAGACATGTTCCTGATGACCTACGCAGAGCCGTTCATGGTGCAGCGCTACCTCCCCGCCGTGCTGGAGGGGGACAAGCGCATCATCCTGATAGAGGGCGAGCCTGCGGGGGCCGTGCTGCGCGTGCCGCAGCAGGGAGAGGTCCGCGCGAACCTCCACGTCGGCGGGCGCGGCGTGGCGTGCGCCATCACCGATCGCGACAGAGAGATCTGCGCGGCCATAGGCCCAGAGCTGCGCCGCCGGGGGCAGGTCTTTGTGGGCATAGACGTCATCGGGGGCTACCTGACGGAGATCAACGTGGTCTCCCCCACGGGCCTGGTGGACATCGCCGCCCTAGGCGGGAGGGACCTCACCGGCCCCCTGTGGGACGCGATAGAGGCCCGCTACGCCGCCACGCGCTAGGCGTGCTACAACGCCCCATGGCCCCACGGCGCGAGCGCCCCTTCGTCCTGGACCCCCTGTTCGCCCCGGCAACCGCCCTGCCGGGCGTGGCCCAAGAGTGAATGCGCCCGCATGTTCAGATTTTTATTGACACATGGGTCTATATCTAATATATCTAGATACCCATAACCGAAAGGACAAACCTATGCCATTACCTTCTGTTCTCACAGGCCTCTGGCGCCGTGTGGTTGATCGGCTTGCTGCCCACACAAGAGAGAGAGAGCTTCACCGGGCTCTTGAGCGGATGAGAGAAAACCCGTTCCCGAGGGAAATCGGTCCGGATGATGCGCCTGCAATCCCAAATCCTGCTGATTTTCTTTTGGATATTAAGAGATGGGATAACCTGGCACAAAGTGGCGCCCTCACGGAAGAGCATATGCGTCATGGGTCTAGGAACTGGACCGATATAGACGGAAACCTACAAATTGGTCACCGTGCGCGGATATTTGCTGTGATACTTATCTTGCAGGACAATGGTTCTCATTATAATCATATATGGGGCCAGCCTGTTGTCCCTCATGATATTCAGGAGGCCGTTACGTTGGCCGCATCCCTCTCTATTCATGAGGCCCGTGTCTTGGCTAACGACAGACATACTTTACATGAAATCAAAGAAGGACTTGAAGCACTGATTGTTCACTTTATGGGCTGGTGCAATGCTCGTGGCCAAGATATCAATCTTATTGATATTCAAAGCACTAAGGAGATGTTAGCGCGGACCTTGTTGGAAATTTCGCACATTGCTGCACTCGCTCGTCCGGGTTCTAATTATGTTGAGCATGCACAACGTGTCGTAGCAGAGCGTATGGGCGTTTCGCCTGATCCCCTAGCATTGGCTCAACCCGCGCCGACGGAGCAATAGCCGTCCTTCCATGGGGGCGCGTTTTTGCGCGCGGCGCGCTACAAAGGTGACATGGCCCCACGGCGCGAGCGCCCCTTCGTCCTGGACCCCCTGTTCGCCCCGGCAACCGCCCTGCCGGGCGTGGGTCCGCGTGTGGGCAAGCTGCTGGAAAAGGCCTGCGGGGGGCCGAAGGTCGCGGACGTGCTGTTCCACCTGCCCACGGGGGTGGTGGACCGGCGGTACGCGCCAGCGGTGAAGGACGCGCTGGCCGGGCAGGTGGCCACGCTCCGCCTGGCGGTGCACAAGCACTTCCCGCCGGACAAGCCGGGCAGACCCTGGCGCGTGTGGTGCGGAGACGAGACCGGGACCCTAAACCTGGTCTTTTTCCACGCCCGCGCAGAGTGGGTGCGGCGGGAGCTGCCCGAGGGGGGGCGCATTGTGGTCTCTGGCAGGGTGGAGATGTTTGACGGGCGGCTACAGATGGTCCACCCGGACGCCATTGGCCCGCCGGAGGCTTTTGCAAGTATCGCGGTCTTGGAGCCGTCTTATGCGCTAACGGCGGGTCTGGCCCCTGGAGTCATCCGCCGCACCGCCGCCGCCGCGTTGGGGCGCGCCCCGGATCTGCCAGAGTGGGCGGACGCGAGCCTTACGCAGCAAAAACGCTGGCCTGCCTGGAGGGCGGCCCTGCACACGGCGCACTATGCTGACCCCCTGCACGACGAGGAGGCGGTGGCCCGCGCCCGGGAGCGCCTGGCCTACGACGAGTTCCTCGCGCAGCAGATGACCCTGGCCCTCCTGCGCGCGCGGGAGCGGCGCAACGTTGGCCGCGCCATCCCCCCCGCAGCAAAACAGGAGGACGCCGTACGCCGCGCGGCGGGCTTTACCCTGACAAACGCACAGGAACGCGCGTGGGCGGAGATCGGCGCGGACATGGCCAGCGGCAAAAGAATGCTGCGCCTGCTGCAGGGGGACGTCGGCTCCGGAAAGACCATAGTGGCCGCCCTGGCCGCAGCCCGCGCCGTGGGCGCTGGCGCGCAGTCCGCCGTCATGGCCCCCACGGAGATCCTCGCGCGGCAGCACGCCCGAACCCTGGCCCCCCTCATGGCCGCTGCGGGCATCACCACCGTCGCCCTGACCGGGCGGGACAAGGCCGCGGCGCGGCGCGAGGCTCTGGCCGCCATCGCCGCGGGCGCGGCGGGACTCATCATCGGCACCCACGCCATCTTCCAAGAGGAGGTCGCGTACAAAGACCTCGCCCTGGCCATCGTGGACGAGCAGCACAAGTTCGGCGTGGACCAGCGCCTGGCCCTCGCAGCCAAGGGCCGCGCGCCGGACCTCCTGCTCATGTCCGCCACGCCCATCCCCCGCTCCCTGGCCCTCGTGTCCTATGGGGACCTGGACGTCTCCCGCCTTGACGAAAAACCCCCCGGCCGACACCCCGTGGACACCCGCTTGGTGGCCGCAGAGCGCATGGAGAGCCTTGTGCAGGGCCTGGCCCGGCGCATCGCGGACGGGGCCCGGGTGTACTGGGTCTGTCCCCTTGTGGAGGAGAGCATGCTCGTGGACTACGCCGCAGCACAGGAGCGGTTTAAGGACCTGCGGGAGCGTCTTGGGCCTCGCGTGGGCCTGGTCCACGGGCGCATGGACGGGGCTGAGCGGGAGGCCGTCATGGCCGATTTTGCGGCGGGCGCGCTAGACATCCTGGTTGCCACGACGGTCATAGAGGTTGGCGTGGACGTGCCCGAGGCCTCGGTCATGGTCGTGGAGCGGGCGGAGCGCTTTGGCCTGGCCCAGCTGCACCAACTGCGCGGTCGCGTGGGGCGCGGGGCCGCGCAGTCATACTGCATCCTGCTCTATGGGGAACCCGTGACGGCCACCGCGCGAAAAAGGCTTGAGGTCCTGCGGCGCAGCGAGGACGGGTTCCTCATCGCCGAGGAGGACCTGCGCCTGCGCGGGGCGGGCGACATCCTGGGCCTCCGCCAGAGCGGGGAGCCCGCGTTCCGCTTTGGCGACCCCGTGGTCCAGGCGGACCTCCTGGCCGCCGCGCAGGACGACGCGCGCGCGGCCCTGGCGCGCGACCCCGACCTCGTGAGCCCCCGCGGGCAGACCATCCGCGCCCTCCTCTACCTCATGGAGCGCGATAAGGCCCTGCGCTACCTCAAGGCGGGTTAGTGGTGGAGGCCCGGCAAAGGCGCTGTGCCTGCGGGGGCGGCGCCCTCTATGAGGTCAAAGGCCCAGCCGTTGCGGCTTGTCAGGTCGTCATGGCGCCCATAGTGGCCACCTAACCCCAGCGCCTCACGCTCGGCTACGTACGCATCCAGTGCTCGGTCCGCCGTCACGGCCGCCGCCGTGAACGGTCCAGATGCACTCAAAAGGGCCTCCCTGGCCGTGACGCGGTCTTCGTTGAGAGTACCCAGGACCCTTGCCTTAATTTGGTCTTGTGTTTTGCCTCTCGGATCGCACAGGATAGGCCGTCCAGAATCAATACGCGCTTTATTTAAGCTCTTTAATGTATCAAGATTGATACCCAGGTCCGTTTGACGGCGCAGAGATTCCGTGGCCAGGGCGGTATAGCCGCGTGGGTCATCCGGATGCTCTAAAACAAAGCCCAGCGCCCGCCTGAACCCTGGCCAATTGTCCGGGGTGAAGGGCGTGTTGGCCTCCATCCCCACGTTGTACATGAGGTCAAACATGACCTGCCGCACGGCGGGCGGGGCGTTCGTGAACCTGGCCCCCCACTCCTTCTGCAGATAGGCTAGGCCCTTTTCCACGTCCTGCTGGAGGAACTCGTCCGCCTGCGCCTGCGTGATGCGCGCGGGGGCATCCCCGTTCGGATAGTAGTGGCCATAACCGATGGATTTTCCCTGGCCATCCTCATAGGCGGTTAGACGGCAACCCTCCCAGCGCTTCGTGTTCGCAACATAGGTGGGGATCTCGGCCCGGATGTCTGGTGACACAGTTGAGGTCCTGGCCCTATCAAACGCATCCCCGGCCGCGCCTCGCGTGGGCTCGCCTGGGTCTGTTCCGGCGGCGGGCTGGGCTGCGCCCGACTGCGCCCGTGGGGGAGGGGTACCTTCAGCCGGTCCGTCTGCGGCGGTGGTCTCGTCGGCCTGGTCTTCGCCACCCACGAAAAATCAAGCCAGAAGAGCCCCAATTGGCCCAAGAAAAGTATATGCAAGCACAGCAAGGCCCGCGCGGCCCCCGCCCTGGCCGCCCAAAAGCCTCTGGGCCCATGACCAGACACCCTCCTCCTCCGACGCTGTGTCTGCTGTTGCTCCGGCGGCCTCCGCCATGTCACACCCCCTGGGGCGCGTGGGCGCACCCCTTTGTTGTTATTCTTATCTCCAGTATACGGGTCTGTGGCCCGGAGTTTCAAGTTTTGGGTACTCCGCGCCCCGCTGTGGCGGGCCACGGGCATTATGGAGCGGGCCGGGGCGGCGGAGGATATAGGGGCCCTCACGGCCCTGGCGCGGTACGAGGCCGCGTGCGCGGCGGCGCTGGAGGGCATCGCGGCGCGGGGGGCGGCCCTGGCCCCCCGGATTGCGCGGGCGCGGGCGGCGGTGGCGGAGGCGTTCGGGGAGGCGAAGAGGGTGGAGATCGTGGCCGAGCGGCGGGCGGCGGAGGCGCACCGGCGGCGGGCGGACGGGTGAGGTTAAACTTTGACAGGGTGATCGGGTCCCGCATCCTGAAGGTGTTTACGGAGCAGGGGGCCAATCGAAACTGCAAGATGAATATTTATGTTGACATACGCTATACCCAGTGATAGGATGAGCGGGCGATTGTGGCGTAACCGTGAAC
>JAERIN010000019.1:20000-25377 GCA_016757515.1 Alphaproteobacteria bacterium | reverse complement strand
ACGTAGAGGAGCTCCAGTTCACCGTCCATCCATCGTTGGGCGGCCTGGGCCATCTCGGCCGGCGAGCGTCCGGAGTGGATGCGGTCCACCCGCAAGCCGCTCGCCTGGAGTTTGGCGACCTGGTCCTCCATGAGGGCGATCAGAGGTGACACGACCAGCGAGCTTCCGCCCCGCGCCAGTGCCGGGAGCTGGTAGCACAGGCTCTTACCGGCGCCGGTTGGCATGACCAGCAGCAGATCCCCGCCGGCGGCCGCTGCCCGGCAGACATCCTCCTGGTGCGGACGGAAGGACAGGTGTCCGAAACGCTCGCGGAGCAGGCCGGTGAGATCCCCTGCCTGATTCACGCCAGATCGCGGACGAAGGGATTGCCGGCGCGCTCGCGCCCCACGGTGGTGTCGGGCCCGTGGCCGCAGATCACGCGGGTGGTGTTGTCCAGGGTGTAGAGCTGGGAACGGATGGACTGCTCCAGGATCTCGAGAGAGCCGCCCCAGAGGTCGGTGCGGCCGATGGAACCGGAGAAGAGCACGTCGCCGACGATGGCGGCCGGGGGCACGGTTCGGTGGATGATGAAGCAGACACCCCCGGGACTGTGGCCGGGGGTGTGGCGAATCTCCAGCTCGATCTCACCGACGGTGAGGGTGGCGCCATGCTCCAGCCACAGGGTCGGCTGAGGTGGTGCCTCCACCTCCATTCCGAACATGGAGGCCTGGGTCGGGAGGGCGTTGTAGAGCTCGAGTTCGTCCCGGTGGAGACCCACCGGGACCTCGCGGCCCAGCCGGCGACAGAGGTCGGCGGTGCCACCGGCGTGGTCCAGGTGTCCGTGGGTGTGGAGGACGTGGGTGATCGTCAGCTTCAGGGCCTCGGCCCGGGCGACGATCCGCTCGGCCTCGTCGCCGGGGTCGATGACCGCTGCGGTCCGGGTGGCGGGATCGCCGAGCACGATGCAGTTGGCCTGGATCGGGCCGGTGGGGAAGACGTCCAGAATCGGTGCGCCGTCCATGTCAGAACATGGTCTCCGCGAGGCGGCCGAGCAGGGTCGTCAGCCGGCCGGCCGCCTTGCGACCCTCTTCGAGGACCTCTTCGTGACTCAGGGGACGGTCCACCAGTCCGGCCGCGGGATTCGAGGCCAGCGACAGGACCAGGACGTCCAACCCCATGTGGCGCGCCGCGATGACCTCGGGCACCGTGGACATGCCGACCACGGTGCCGCCCAATGCCGCCAGCATCCGCACTTCGGCCGGGGTCTCGAAAGAGGGGCCGAGGACGGCGGCGTAGACGCCTTCGAACACGGTGAATCCCGCCTCCTCGGCCAGGCGCATGGCGAGCTCGCGGAGGCGCGGCGAGTAGGCTTCGGACATGTCGGGGAACTGGGGGCCCTGCGCCAGGGCGGCGGCCCAGGGGCCGACCAGCGGATTGGCGCCCTGGAGATTCAGGTGGTCCCGGATGACCACCAGGCTGCCGGGCGGGATCTCGGGATCCAGCGCGCCGGTGGCGTTCGTGGCGAGCATGAACTCGGCGCCGAGGAGGCCGGCGAGTCGCACCGGCGCCACGACCTCCGCGGCGGAATAGCCCTGGTAGAGGTGGAACCGGCCGTTCATCACCATCAGCGTCTCGTCGCCACGGCGCCACAGGGTAATGGTGTGGCTGTGCCCCTCCAGATGGTGCATGGGGAAGGGCATGAGGTCGGCCATCTCCACCGTCTCGGCCGCTTCCCAGCCGGGAATCTGGAGCTTGAGGCCGGAGCCGGCGACCAGAAGGCCGCGGACGTTGCCGGGTCGATGGTGGGTGCGGAAGTCTTCGGCGCGGGCCTTGAGGCCCTCGGGTGTGAGTCTGTCGTTCATGGGCGGGAGAGTACCACCCCCGTGGGTGCACGGGGAGGGCCGTGACGGCTGCCTGTGGTCAGCCCGGCCCGCGCTCTGCTACCGTGTCGCATCTCGATGGCTCGGGTTCGTCTCCACTCGCTCAGGCTTTCCGGCTTCAAATCGTTCCCCGACGAGGTGCGACTGGAGTTCCCGGGCCTGATCACCGCCATTGTCGGCCCCAACGGGTGCGGCAAGAGCAATCTCGTGGATGCCATGCTGTGGGTGCTCGGGGAGCAGAGCCCGTCGCTGCTGCGACTGAAGAACATGGGCGACGTGGTCTTCTCCGGCGCGGCGGGACGCAAGCCGGCGGGTACCGCGGAGGTCGGTCTGACCATGCAGTCCTCGGACGCGCGGTGGGCCGAACACGAGGGCCGCCTGGAGATCCGCCGACGGGTACTGCGCAGTGGGCCGTCGGACTACCGGCTGAATGGTCGCGCCACCCGCCTGCGCGACATCGCCGACGAGCTGTCGGCGGTGGGGCTCGGCACGCGAGGCTACTCCATCATCGAGCAGGGCCGCGTCGGGCAGGTGCTCTCCGCCCGGCCCACGGATCGACGTGTTCTCCTCGAGGAGGCGGCGGGCATCACCCGCTACAAGGCGCGGCGGCGCGAAGCCGAGCTGAAGCTCGAGCACACCCGCCAGAATCTCCTCCGTCTGGATGACGTCATCACCGAGGTCACCAAGAACCTGCGCCAGCTCAAGCGCCAGGCGCGTCAGGCCGAGCGGCACCAGGCGATCACCACGGAGTTGCGTGAGGCGCTGACGGTGGTCCGCACCGTGGAGGTTCGGGAGCTTCAGGAAAGGCGGGACGATCTGACCCGCCAGCGGGGGGTGGCCCAGAACGAACTCGCCGCCGCCGCGTCGGCGCTGGGCGGGGCCGACGCCGATCTGGCCTCGGCCCGCAGGGAACTGGATGCCGCCCGCGAGGAGGCGGAGGTCGCGCGCGAGGAGGTCGGCGCCCTGGAGAGCGCCAACGAGCGGCTGGCCGCCTTCCTGGAGCGGTCGGCGGATCTCATGGACACCCTCAGGTCGGCCATCGACCAGAATCGCGCAGACACCGAGAGCATGGAGCAGAGCCGGAGCGCGGCGGTCGAGAACCTGGCTCGGGCCCGTTCCGATCTCGCGGCGGCCGACGCGGCGGCCGAGCGGGTCCGGTCCGATCTGGAAACGGCGTCCGTCGAGGAGGCCGCGGCCCGTGCCGCGCGGGATGAGCGGGAGCAGGCGGCCGCCAGGACGCGGTCCGATCTGTTGCGAACCATCTCGTCGCTGACCACCAGTCGCAACCAGCTCGGTGAACTCGAGCGGGAACGGGATCGGCTGGCCTATGTCGCCACCCAACTCGAGCAGGAGCACGGCCGGTTGGACGGGCGTCGGGTGCAGGTCGCCGAGCGCCACGATGCGGTGGCCGAATCGGCCGAGACTGCGCGGGGAGCTGTGGCGGCGCTCAAGGGACGGCGCCACGATCTCGTGGCTCGGCGCGATGAGCTCCGGGACCTGTCCCAGCGACTCAAGGGTGAGGCCGACGCCTTTCTTCACGACGCGTGGGAGATGCGGCACCAGTTGGCCGGCGTGGAGCGCGATCTGGCTCGCCACGCCGCTGCCACCGAGCGGCTCCTGGAGATCCTTCCCGAGGAATCCCTGGTGGGGCAGGTGAGCGATTTCGTCCGCCCATCGCCGAACACCGCCGATGCCCTGGATCGACTCTGGCGGGACTGGTTGGAGGCGCCGGTGGTCCGGTCCGACGCCGTGGAGGCATCCGGTCGCCGGGATCTCGCGGCCCTGCGGGAGCGGGTCCGTCTGGTGGTGGCCGAGCCGACGGCGACGCGGTGCGAGTGGCCAGAGATTCCGGGGTGCGAGAGCCTGCGCGCTGCGGCGGGTCTGGATGCCGACGCCGAGCACTGGCTGTTGGCGACGCTGCCGCCGGCCTATCGGTGCGATGACGCGGACCTCGCCCGACGGCGGGCGGCCGAGCACCCCGGGGTGGCCATACTGGACGCCGCGGGCACCGTGTGGTGGGGGCGGTCCCTGGAGCCGCGAACCGAGGCGGACAAGGTGCGGGGTGCGCTGCGTCTGCGCCGGGACCGGGAGGCTCTGGAGAGCCGGATCGCCGCGACGTCCCAGCAGGCCGAGGAGCGGTCGGAACGGCACGGCGACATCGCCACCGAGCTGGCTGACGTGGAGCAGGAACTCACCGACACCGATCGTCAGGTGGTGGAGGCCGAGCAGGCCCAGGCGCGGGCGACCGCTGAAGAGAACAGCATCGCTGAGGAGCGGACCCGTCTGGAGAAGGAACTGGACGCGCTGTCGCGGGAGCGGGAGCGGACCGAGGAGCGGCGCGTGGATCTGAGCCGGCGGCAGGAGCAGGTGCACGAGGACGTCACCGCACTGGAGTCCAGGAGCCAGGATCTCGAGCGTACGCTCGAAGAGGCCAACGCCGCCGTCGACGAGCATCGGGGATCGGCGGCCGAGGCGCTGCGTCGACTGGACCATTGGCGGGCGGAACAACGTCTGGCCGACGAGCGGAGGCAGTCGGCGGCCCGCGATGTCGAGCGTATCGAGGGCGAGGCGAAGCTGGCCGAGGGCCGGCTGAGCACCCTTGCCAAACACCGCGAGGAGCATCGATCCGAACTCGCCTCGACCGAGGCGGAGGTCATCCGTTCTCGGACCCGACTGGTGGAGCAGCAGGGCGCGGCGGCATCGGCTCGGGACCGGGTCCGGGCCTGTGTCGAGAAGGTCCAGGCACTGCAGCAGCGTGTGACCGGTCTCGAGCGCGAGGTGGCGGATCGGCGTCAGGTGCACGACCGGGCGCGGGAGTCCCTCCATCGGGTGGAGATGGACCAGGGCGCCGCGGAATCCGAGTGGGAGCATCTCCGCGAGGCGTGCGTGCGGGAGATCGGACGATCACCGGAGGCGCTGCTTTCCGGGGATGTGGCCGAGGACGTGAACGTCGAGGCGCTGCGCGAGCGGATCACCGCGATGCAGGCGTCACTGGACAGGATGGGGCCGGTGAACCTCCTGGCTCTCCAGGAATCTGCGGAACTCGAGGAGCGGTCCGGCTTCCTCGGCGATCAGCGTCGTGATCTGGTCGACAGCCTCAAGAGTCTGGACGGGACCATCGCTGAGATCGACGCCACCTGCACCGAACGATTCGTGGAGACCTACCAGCAGGTCAACGCCGTGTTCGCCGAGACCTTCGCCCACCTGTTCGGTGGCGGTGCGGCGCGCCTGGACCTGGTGGACGAGGATGACCCGCTGGAAAGCGGCGTTGACATCACCGCCCAGCCGCCAGGCAAGAAGAACCAGTCGGTGCAGCTGCTGTCCGGTGGCGAGAAGGCTCTCACAGCCTTGGCGCTGCTGATCGCCCTGTTTCGCATCAAGCCGTCGCCGTTCTGCATCCTGGACGAGGTCGACGCGCCCCTCGACGACGCCAACGTCGCCCGTCTGGGGGAGTTGGTTCAGTCCATGACGGATCACACTCAGTTCGTGCTCATCACCCACAACCGACGGACCATGCA
>JAERIN010000019.1:0-15000 GCA_016757515.1 Alphaproteobacteria bacterium | reverse complement strand
TCTGAACTGAAGCCCCAGTAAACGGCGGCCGTAACTATAACGGTCCTAAGGTAGCGAAATTCCTTGTCGGGTAAGTTCCGACCTGCACGAATGGCGCAACGATCTGGGCACTGTCTCCACAGGGGGCTCAGCGAAACTGTAGTACCGGTGAAGATGCCGGTTACCCGCGGTAAGACGGAAAGACCCTGTGAACCTTTACTACAGCTTGGCACTGGCTCTTGGTGCTGTATGTGCAGGATAGGTGGGAGGCTTTGAAGCCGGAGCGTCAGTTTCGGTGGAGCCACCGGTGAGATACCACCCTTACTGCATTGAGAGTCTAACCCAGGCCCGTTATCCGGGTCGGGGACAGTGTCTGGTGGGTAGTTTGACTGGGGCGGTCGCCTCCCAAAATGTAACGGAGGCGCGCAATGGTACCCTCAGGCTGATTGGAAACCAGCCGCAGAGCGCAAAGGTAAAAGGGTGCTTGACTGCGAGACCTACAAGTCGAGCAGGTACGAAAGTAGGCCTTAGTGATCCGGCGGTTCCGAGTGGAAGGGCCGTCGCTCAACGGATAAAAGGTACTCCGGGGATAACAGGCTTATCCTGCCCAAGAGTTCACATCGACGGCAGGGTTTGGCACCTCGATGTCGGCTCATCGCATCCTGGGGCTGGAGCAGGTCCCAAGGGTTCGGCTGTTCGCCGATTAAAGCGGTACGTGAGCTGGGTTTAGAACGTCGCGAGACAGTTCGGTCCCTATCTACCGTGGGCGGAGGAGACTTGAGGAGATCTGTCCCTAGTACGAGAGGACCGGGATGGACGAACCTCTGGTGCACCAGTTGTCACGCCAGTGGCACAGCTGGGTAGCTATGTTCGGAAAGGATAACCGCTGAAAGCATCTAAGCGGGAAGCCCACTCCAAGATGAGGTCTCCCGGACGCAAGTCCCTGAAGACCCCAGGTAGACCACCTGGTTGATAGGCGGGATGTGGAAGCGTGGCAACACGTGGAGCTAACCCGTACTAATCGGTCGTGCGGCTTGACCACACGTCGTTTTCATTTGCTTGAATTGCCAGCTGCATAGCGTGACGATCAGACTCGATGGAGGTTGTGAGTTTTTTCCGGTGGCCATACCGAAGAGGAAACGCCCGATCCCATTCCGACCTCGGAAGCTAAGCTCTTCAGGGCCGATGGTACTGCGGGTCCAGCCCGTGGGAGAGTAGGTCGCCGCCGGGAAGTATTAAAGCAGCGCCCCGCCGAACGGCGGGGCGTTTTGTTTTTTGGACCGAGGGATCCGGATTCGGGCGTCGGCGACTGTGCCCCACCTTCTCGACAGATTCATGCTGTGGCCCGACAATGTGTCCATGACCACGATTGAAGCTCCCTATCCCGTTTGTGAAGAAATCGCCAACAGCGTGACCCACGGCGTTGGTGCGCTGCTGTCCATTGCCGGACTCGGTGTGATGACGGCCTTCGCGACCAGCCGGGGCGACGTCTGGCACGTGGTGGCGTGCAGCATCTTCGGCGCCACCATGATCCTGCTCTTCACGGCGTCGACGCTCTACCACGCGCTCGCCCACCCGACGGCGAAGTTCGTCTTCCAGATCATCGACCATTCGGCCATCTACCTGCTCATTGCCGGCACCTACACGCCGTTCACACTGGTGACCCTACGCGGCCCGTGGGGATGGTCGCTGTTCGGGGTCGTGTGGGGCATCGCCCTGTTCGGCATTGCGTTCCAGTTCATCCTCATCAAACGGGTCCGATGGCTCTCGACCGCGCTGTACGTGGCCCTGGGCTGGGTGATCGTGATCGCCATGGGACCGCTGGTCCGCAACCTGCCTCCCAACGGCCTCGCGCTCCTGGTCGGGGGCGGTGCGGCCTACACCCTGGGAGTGGTCTTCTACGTTTGGAAGAAGCTGCCCTACAGCCACGCGATCTGGCACGGTTTTGTCATCCTGGGCGCGGCGCTGCACTTCTTCTGCGTGTTGCTCTACGTGATCCCCTGATCTGACAGAATACCCGGATGACGCTGATTGGCGCCCAGGACACCTGGGGATTGTGGGCGGTGCTGATCACCGCTGGAGCGGCAGGGCTGTGGGCCGAGCGCACCCGCTGGGGTCGCCGACTTTCGTCGGCGGTCATCGCCATCGGTGCGACCTTTCTGCTGTCGAACACCGGCGTGATCCCCGCGGAGGCGCCGGCCTACGGCGTCGTGTGGTCGTACCTGGTGCCTCTGGCCATTCCGCTGCTGCTGTTCAAGGCCGATCTGCGCCGGATACTCCGGGAGGCGGGGCCGACCCTGCTCGCCTTTCTCGCTGGCGGGGTCGGGACGGTCATCGGCACGGTGGTCGCGTATCGACTGGTCCCCCTGGGCCCCGAGGGCTGGAAGCTGGCCGGGATCTTCTGCGCCACGTACGTCGGTGGATCATTGAACTACATGGCCGCCGCCGAGGCGTTGGAACTCCGGACCGGGGATCTGCTGACGGCCGGGATCGCCGCCGACAACCTGGTGATGACGCTCTACTTCCTGCTGCTCTTCGCGCTGCCGGCCATGTCGCCCCTGGCGCGATGGTGCGGCGGCGGCACCCGTGCCACCCAGGCAGAAGGGTCACGGAGCGCCACGGCGGAACGCCAGGCCATCACCCCCGAAGGCATGGCGGCGAGTCTGGCGGCTGCGGCGATACTCTGCGCCAGCGGGTACGGGCTGGCCTCCCTCGTGGGCGTGCCTTCGGCCGGCATCCTCGTCGTGACGGCCCTGACGGTGACCACGGCCACCGTGGCCCCGTCCTTTCTCGGTCGGTTCGGTGGCGCTCAGGAGTTGGGCGTGCTCCTGATGCAGATCTTCTTCGCCACCATCGGCGCCAGCGCCAACATCAGCGTGGTGCTTCGAGTCGGGCCGCGTCTCTTCCTCTTTGCGGCGCTGATCCTCGCGGTGCACCTGCTCTTCCTTCTCCTGGCCGCGCGAGTGCTCCGAGTGCGGCTGGATGAGATCGTCATCGCATCCAACGCCAACATGGGAGGGCCGACCACCGCTGCGGCCATGGCCACCGCCCGTCGCTGGCATCATCTGGTGATTCCCGCCATTCTGTGCGGCACCCTGGGCTATGCGGTGGCGACGTTCGTCGGAGTGGCGGTGGGGCACTGGCTCCGGTGATACCATGACCCCGTTTTGAACGAGGGAGGTGTCATGAAATCGCAACATTTGATCATCGCCGGGGCCGTGATGCTGTGCCTCGCCGCGGGACCGGTCGCAGCCCAGCTCTCCGAGGAATACGCCGAGTGGGACGAGAGCCCGGCCGGGTTCCTCTTGACCGAGGACGAAGAGGACGAGTGGGAGCGGATCACCACCGATGCGGAGGCCAAGCGCTTCATCGAGCTGTTCTGGGCGCGCCGTAACCCGAATCCGACGAGCCCGGTGAACGAGTTCAAGGCCCGGTTCGAGAGCATGGTGGCCTACGCCGACCGCGAGTTCTCGTACGAGGGCACGCGGGGGGCGTTGAGCGATCGCGGCAAGGTCATGCTCCTGCTCGGTGCGCCGCACCAGGCCGAGAAACGTTTCAACACGGAGACCGTGTCGGGTGTCGCCACGGCGACCGGCCAGTCCGGCCGTGGATCCGACGAGGTTCGGGCTCGCGCCAACCTCTGGGTTTACGAGCCCAAGAAACTCGACGAGAAGTTCAAGGTCAAGGGTTCGCGCCTGCTCTTCACGTTCTACGAGGAGCGCCCGAACACCAACCAGTTCTACCTGGACCGGTCCCACCGAGAGGCCACCATGGGTCTGCGGGCCATGCGCATGGCGCCTGAGGTCTACCTCCTGCACCCGGACCTGACCCGGGTGCCGAAACCGGTGTCGGTGCCGGGTGGCACCGAGGCCACCGATGCCCAGCTCGCAGCGCTGGGCGCGGTCGGCTCTCACAACGATGCGCTCGCCACCATGGTGGACGTGGGGGCAGCCGACGCCAACGGGCGCCCGATCTGGGTGCACCTCGGTCTGCCGGATGACGCGCCGGCGCTGGACACACTGGCCGGCCAGGTTCTGAACGCCGCCGGTGAGGTGGCGAGCACGTTCCAGGTTCCGGCGAACAAATTGGAAACGGCGGCGGAGCAGGTCTACCACCTGACCTTTCCCCTGCCCGCCGGCGACTATCAGCTGCAGGTCGCAGGATTCTCAGGGACCGATGCCGCGGTGACGCTGGATGCGCCGGTGACCGTTCCCGAGGCGAACCTCGACGGCGCGTGGGCCTCTGACCTCTGGGTCGGGCTGCAGGCGATGGAGACGCCCAACGCGCTGCTGGGCTCGGCCTACACCTTCGGCGGATGGCATCTCGTGCCCCTGACGGCCTCCGACGTTCCCAAGACCGCGGAGCTCTCCTACTTCGGCATGGTGGTGCGCCCCGAGGTGGCCGAGGGTGCCCAGCCGACGGCCAAGCTCAAGCTCACGTTGAAGAAGGACGGCAAACGGCTCGGCAACCCGCTGCGGATGGATCTGAACCTGGTACCGGTTCGCGAGGATCTCTACTTCTACGCCAACGCCATCACCCTGGCGGCCCTGCCCGCGGGTGAGTGCACGCTGGATTTCGACGTCACCGTGCCCGGCCTCGAGGAGAAGATCAGCCGCACCGTCGAACTCAACATCGTCGAGTAGTCCCCCTGAGTCCGGATCCCCGGAAACACCAAAGGCGGAGGCCTCCGGCCTCCGCCCTTTTCGTGTGTGGTTGAGTGGCTACTCGTTCTCGGGGAAGTGATCCACGTGGACGTCGAGCCAGCCGTCGATACCTTTCAACTCGCGGGTGAGGGCGCGGGCGATGACCACGCGCTGAATCTGGTTTGTTCCCTCGTAGATCTGGGTGATCTTGGCATCCCGCATGTACTTCTCGATGGGGTAGTCGCGGCAGAAGCCGAAGCCGCCGAACAGCTGCACCGCATCGGTGGCCACCTTCATGGCGGTGTCGGTGGCGAAGACCTTGGCCATGGCCGCCGGTTTGGAGATGTCCTTGGCGCCGGCGTCGATGAGCTGGGCGGAGTGGTAGACCAGCTGGCGGGCGGCCTCGATCTGGATGGCCATGTCGGCGAACAGGAACTGGTTGGCCTGGAAACTCGACACCGGCTGACCGAACTGCTTGCGCTCACTGGCGTAGCGGTAGGCCCACTCGAAGGCCCCCTGGGCCAGCCCGAGTCCCTGGGCAGCGACGCCGGGACGGGCACGATCCAGCGTCATCATCGCGTTCTTGAAGCCGCCGCCCTCGGCGCCGCCGAGGAGGTTCGCGGCGGGGACCCGACAGTCGGTGAACTCGAGTTCATTCACCGGAACGGTGCGGATGCCCATGGTGTCCTCGCGTTTGCCGATGACGAACCCGGGGGTGTCCTTGTCGACGATGAACGCGGAGATTCCGCGCATGCCCTTGGCCGGTTCGGTGAGGGCGTAGATCGTGAAGACCGACGCCACGCCGCCGTTGGTGTTCCACTTCTTCTGGCCGTTGATGACGTAGTGGTCGCCGTCCTTCAGCGCGGTGGTGCGCAGGCTGCCGGCATCGGAACCGGAGGGCTTCTCCGACAGGCCGAAGGCGATGAGCTGATCACCCGCGGCGATGGGCGGCAGGTACTTGTGCTTCTGCTCCTCGGTGCCGCCGAGAATGATCGGGAAGGAGCCGAGCGCGTTCACGGCGTAGGCCACACCCACGCCACCGCAGGCCCGAGAGAGCTGTTCCACCACCACGCACAGGTCCATGACACCGGCGCCCTGGCCGCCGTACTCCTCGGGAATCCAGATGCCGGTGAGCTTGGCCTCCTTCAGGGCCTCGAGAATCTCCCAGCCATACTCGCCGGTGCGGTCCAACTCGGCGGCGATGGGACGCACGACCGTTTCGGCCACCTCGCGGGCGCGTTCCATGTAGTCCAGATTGCGTTCGCTGAGCAGTTCCTTCATGAGATCTCCTTGAATTCCGGTGTGTCCGGGAACGCCAATGATACCCGGTCCTGGAGTCACGACGGAGGCTCGTGAGAACGAAAAACGCAAAGACGCAAAGGCGCAAAGGCGCAAAGGGGCCACACTTCACCGCGAAGCAAACCGAGCGATGACTGCGGGCTTCGCCCGCAGCGCGGGGACGAAAGGCCTGAGCGCTTCATGCGAGCATGTCCCCATCAGGCCTTTCATCCCCTCACGAGATCGTCGGACGATCTCGCGCCATCGCCCTCGATGAACACAAGGGTCCTGCCGGTTGATTCGAGGGCTTCCCATTCGGAACTGACATGCCGCTTCTGACTTCGGTAGCGAGATGAGCCTGAGGCCTCGAAGAGGCCGCAGGGCGGGGGAGCGATCATCGTAGAGAAACGCTCGCGTTCATCATCGATGATCGCTCCCCCGCATCAGCAGGCGAAGCCGGCTGCCATCTCGCGATACGGGTTTCGGCAGAGCGTGGCCCCTTTGCGTCTTTGCGCCTTTGCGTTGACTGCGTTCATCTCGTTCGCTTCAGTGTGAGGCACGGTTCTGGTTTCGGCCATGGACACAACGAAGAACCGGGGCCCGTGGGCCCCGGTGATCAGTTGGTCGTTGTTTCCTCGGCGGTGTGTTCAGCGTCGTTGTCGATGGCGCAGCTGCCGCGGCTCCCGGCCGCGGGATTGGGGACGGCTCAGGTGGGCACCCCCAGCCTGGGCAGGATCACCCACTGCAGGCCCAGATACACCGCCATCACGATGAGAATCATCAGGATGTTTTCCACCAGTGGTCTCCGTTTCGTCGCAGTCATGCCGTCACTTCGCTCCGGACAACATGGTGGTTACACGACCTCTTCCACGCCCCACTGGATCATCTTCATGTGGCGGTCGCAGGCGTCGCAGTAGGAGCACAGCCGCTCCTTCAAGGTCGCCACCATGCCCTCCTCGACGACCGTGAAGAACACCGAGGAGGTCTTCGGATGGGCGCCCGAGCCCATGCGGATGCCGGTCGAGCCGACGCCGTGGCTGTTGGGGATCTCGGTGTAGCCGGCCACGCCCTCCCGCTGCAGGAGTACTTCCAGTTCCTCGCGGCAGCCGGTGTCGACGATGATCATGAGCAGTTTCATACTCCCTCCCATACCGTGTTCCACGGTCAACCCTGCTTCAGGCCCATGGCCTTGAATACCGCGATGGCGGGGCACCACCGGGTGAAGGCCGACTGGAGCAGGTTGACGCCGACGAAGGCGGTGAGCAGATACCAGTAGGGGTGGATCCAGGTTCCCAGCGCCAGGCTGAGCAGCACCATGAATCCGGCCAGGGCGCGCAGGGCTTCATTGATGGTCATGGAGGCCTCCTTGGTGGTTCGGTGCGGCGGCGGCCATCAGGCGTCCTCGCCGACGATGGTTGCGGTTCCCACGATGCGCAGGAACATGTAGTACAGCACCGGAATCACGCCCAGGGTCAGGGCCGTGGAGACGATGATGCCGGAGATCATGGCCAGGGCCAGTCCCTGGAAGATGGGATCGGACAGCATGAAGCTCGAGCCGAGGATGGTCGACAGCTGGGTCAGGAAGATCGGCACCATGCGCACGGCGCCTGCCTGCACAACCGCGTCCTCCAGCTTCTCACCCGCCCGCAGCTCCAGGTTGATGAAGTCCACGAGCAGAATGGAATTGCGGACGATGATGCCGGCCAGGGCGATGAACCCGATCATCGACGTGGCGGTGAAGAAGATCCCGAAGACCCCATGGGCGGGCAGGATGCCCACCAGCGTGAGCGGAATCGGCACCATGATGATGATCGGCGTGACGAAGCTCTTGAACCACCCGACCATGAGCACATAGATGAGCACCATGACCACCGCGAAGGCGATGCCCATGTCGCGGAAGACCTCGTAGGTGATGTGCCATTCACCGTCCCACTTCATCATGAATCGGCTGGTGTCCCTGGGCAGGTGGGTGGCGATGATGGGCAGGGTCTCGCCCTGGGGCGTGACGATGTCCTCGAGTTTCTTCTCCAGCTCGAGGATGGCGTACACCGGGGCTTCGAAGCGTCCGGCGACCTCGCCGTAGACGTAGGTCACCGGCTGCAGGTTCTTGTGGTACCGGAAGCGCTCCCGCTCACCTTCGTGGATGGAGGTGACCTCCGACAGCGGCACCATCTGACCGGCATTGCCGTGGACGGTGAGCTGGAGCAGTTCCTCCAGGTGGGCCCGCTGGCTGCGGTCCAGGCGCAGGACGATGGGAACCGGCTCCCGCGAACGCGGATCGTGGAGGATGCCGGCATCCGAGCCGGCCAGGGCCACCCGCAGGGTGCGCACGACCTGCTCGGGGGTGATGCCCGCACCAATCGCCTTCTCGCGGTCGATGCGGATCTCCGATCGGGGCCCGGGGTGTTCGACTTCCCAGTCCACGTCCACCACGCCGTCGGTCTCGGCGAAGACCGTGCGGATCTGCTCGGCCACCTCCAGGCGGCCCTCGAGGGTCGGTCCGTAGACCTCGGCCACCAGGGTGGACATCACCGGTGGTCCGGGCGGGATCTCCGCCACCTTGATGTCCACGCCGACCTTCTCGGCCACCGGCAGGATCATCTCGCGCACCCGCTTGGCCAGGGCGTGGCTCTTGTCGGCGCGCTTGGACTTGTGGACGAAGTTGACCTGGATGTCGGCGACGTTGGCGCCCGAGCGCAGGAAGTAGTGGCGCACGAGCCCGTTGAAATTAAACGGCGCCGAGGTGCCGACGTAGACCTGGTAGTCGGTGACCTCCGGCATGTCCCGGAAGACGCCGGCGATCTCTCTGGCCGCGGCGTTGGTCTGCTCCAGGGTGAAGCCCTCGGGGGCGTCGATCACCACCTGGACCTCGGACTTGTTGTCGTGCGGCAGCATCTTGACCGTGGTGAAACCCACCGCCAGAGTGCCCATGGACAGCACCAGGAGCCCAGCCACCGACCCCAGGAACAGGTATCTCAGCATGGGGCGCCGGATCATGGGTCGCATGACCGCCGAATAGAGGCGCGCCAGGAGACCGTCCTGGTGGCCACCCTCGGGATCCGGTTCGGCATCCGGCTTTCGCTCCGCCTTCTCGAACTCCCTGCGGAACAGTCGGTAGGCCAGCCAGGGCGAGATGATGAAGGCCACGGCCAGGGAGAACAGCACGGCGGCCGAGGCGTTGATCGGGATGGGCTGCATGTACGGGCCCATCAGCCCGCGTACGAAGGCCAGGGGCAGCAGGGCCGAGATGATGGCGAAGGTGGCGAGAATGGTGGGATTGCCGACCTCGTCCACCGCGTAGGTGGTGACGAGTTTCGGCTCGCCCCACTTCATCTTGAAGTGGCGGTGGATGTTCTCCACCACCACGATGGCGTCGTCCACCAGGATCCCGATGGAGAACACCAGGGCGAAGAGGCTCACCCGGTTGAGGGTGTAGCCGAAGAAGTACGAGGCGGCCAGGGTCAGGGCGAGGGTCACCGGAATGACCACCGCCACCGCGGTGGCCTCGCGGCGCGAGAGGATCACCCACATGAGCAGGATCACCGCGATGGTGGCCGACCACAGGTGGTGCAGCAGCTCGTTGGCCTTCTCGTTGGCGGTCTCGCCGTAGTCGCGGGTCTTGAGGATCTCGACGTTGGACGGGATGACCTTGCCGCGCAGGCCGTCGATGGTGCGGTCCAGGTCCTCGACCATGTTGACGGCATTGGTGCCGGGCTTCTTGGCCACGGCCACCGTCACCGCCGGCAGGTCCAGGCCGGCGCCGGGCAGGTCCTTCTCCGGGGCTGCCGGGCCGGATCCGAGCCAGACGTAGTCGGCCGGCTCCTCGGGGCCCTCCACAACCTCGGCCACGTCCTTCAGGTAGACCGGACGGCCCTGGTACACGCCCAGCACCACGTCGGCCACCTCTGACGGGGTGGTGAGGAACTGGCCCGCATCCACCTGGATCTCGCGGTCGGCGACCTCGGTGGTGCCCGCCGGCAAGCGCCAGTTGAAGCCTCCCAGGGCCTGATGGGCCTGCAGGATGGAGACGTTGAAAGCCGCCAGGCGCTCGCGATCGAAGTCCACCCGGACCACCCGACGCTGGCCGCCGATGGTCCACACCTGGGCCACCCGGGGGTGGCGGGTCAGCTCGACCTTGAGTTCGTCGGCGACCTGGCGCAGCTGGGTGGAGTCGGTGTCCTCGCCCCACAGGGTGTAGGCCACCACGGGGACGTCGTCGATGGTGCGGGGCTTGACCACCGGCGGCTGCATGCCGGGCGGCATTTCGTCCATGGCGGACTGGATCTTGGTGTGGACCCGGAGCGCGGCCTGGTCGGGATCGGTGCCCACCAGGTACCGCACCACGATGAGACCGCCCGAGGGCCGCGAGATGGAGTAGATGTACTCCACGTTCTCGATCTCGTAGAGCAGCTTCTCCAGCGGCGTGATGATGCGGTGCTCCACCTCTTCGGCAGTGCCGCCCGGGAAGGCCACCATGACGTCGATCATGGGCACCTTGATCTGCGGTTCCTCTTCCGATGGCGTCACCCAGATGGCAAAGGCGCCGAGGAGCAGGGAGGCGACGATGATGAGCGGGGTGAGTTTGGAATCCAGGAACAGGCGGCCCAGGCGCCCCGAGATGCCCAGCGGGCGCCGGGTCATCTTCAGACGCATGGCGTCGCGGCGCGCCTGCTCGATCTCCTGGGGCGTCGGGCGCCGGTCGGTGCTGTCGTTCACGAGCGCACCTCCACCGGGGTGCCGTCGGCCACCGGGGCCGCGGCATCGGTGATCACGGCATCGCCGGGCCGAATGCCCGACAGGATCTCGATCCAGCCGTCGTCGGCCATGGCACCGGTCTTCACCGCCCGGGTGCGGGCGGAGCCGTCGTCGGCGAGGACCATGACGAGTTCCAGGCCGCCGCGACGGTGAACCGCGGGCGCCGGGACCAGGATGCGCTCCACCGCGTCACCCGTCAGGGTGGCCCGGCCGGACAGGCCCGAGGGCACGTCGATCTTTCCGAGATCAACTTTGACGGTAAAGGTGTGGGTGGCGGGGTCCGCAGACGGGATGATCTCGGCGATCTCGGCCTCGATAGTGCCGAGGTCGGGCCGCGCATCCAGGGTGACGGGCAGGCTCTCGCCGATGGTCAGGCGGTGGATGTCGGCTTCGCGGACCGTCAGCCTCATGCGGCGACCCTCCAGGCTCTCCAGCCGGATCAGGGGACGGCCAGGGGCGGCCATGTCACCGACCTCGACGAGCTTCTCCACCACCCGAGCCGGGAACGGCGCGGTCACGTCGGCATCGGAGGCGATGGTCTGCGCGGACTGCACGGCGCCCTCGGCCTGCTTCACGGCGCCCCGGGCCTGCTCGTTCTGCATCCGCGCCATGTCCAGCTCCAGGTCGGATGCGGCCTGTTGGGCGTGCAGTGCCTCGAACCGGGCGAGATTCCGTTCGGCCAGAGCGTGGGCCGCCAGGGCCTGGGCCAGCGCGCCCTGGGCCTGGGACAGCTGGCCGTTGGTCGCCTCCGGCTGGATGCGGACCAGGGTCGCGCCCTTGGCCACCGTGGCGCCCGCGAAGGCGTTCACCGCCACCACCGGGCCCATCACTCGCGCGGAAACGAAGCTCTGGGCTGTGGGCTGGACGGTGCCGCGGACCTCGATGGCCCGCTCGGCTGTGACCGCCCTGGCCTCGGTCACGCTGGCCTCCAGCGGCGGAAGGTCGGCCGGAGACAACTCGGCGGTTTCGTTGGAACAGGCGACGGTCAGGGCCAGGGCGGTCGCAACGGCAAGGATCAGGATGCGTGGTGTGGTGTTCATTTGGCGTCTCCTTCGGCGGCGCCTCCGAGCCGCGTCGCGAGCGGGCTGCCGGAGGCGAAGTAGAGCTGGTAGGTAGACAGGATCAGGTCGTAGCGGGCCACGAGCTCGCGCAATTCCGACTCGTGCAGCGCGGTCTCGGCGTCGAGGAGATCGATCATCTTGTCGAGGCCTTGGGAGAATCGCTGCTCACGGACGCGCATGGCCTCCCGGGCTGCCTCGACGGCGGCCGCGGCGGTCTCCTGGCGACGCCCGGCGGTGTGGCGCAGTTCCCACGCCTGCCGCGTCTCCAGCTGAACCGCTTCGGAGAACAGCCGGATCCTCTCCTCCCCCGACCGCGTGGTGAGGGCGGCCTTCTCGGTCCGGGCCGTGTCGCTGCCTCCGCGGTAGAGATTCACGCGGGCGAAGGCCATGACGGATCCCGAGTGGCCGTTGCTCCCGAACAGCGTGTCGTCGTAGAGGTCGTAGCTGCCCTTCACCCCGACCTCGGGCCAGAAGGAGGCTCGAGCCGCCTTCTCCTCGAGACGGCCCGCCTCGAGTTCCGCGCGCCGCGCGCTGAGGTCCAGCCGCTGCTGGGTGGCGCTGTCGATCCAGGCCGCGGCAGCGCCCTCGACCGGCGGGGCCGGCGGCAGCTGCGCGAGTTCGTGGCGCGTGGTCTGGGGTAGCCCGAGGTGGAGGTTCAGGGCCGCCTGGGCCAGGGTGACCTGGGCCTCGGCCTCGGCCACCATCTCCTCCATGCGGGCCAGGTGGACCTGGGCGTTGAGAACCTCGGCAGTCACGATCAGCCCCTGATCGGCGTAGGTGCGGGCGAGGTCGACGTGGGCGGCGGTGGTGTCGCGGGCACGACGGACCACCGTCAGGTGCTCGGCCGCCTTGGTGGCGTTGGCGAATGCCGTGGCGGTCTCGAAGGCCACCTTCTCGCGAGTGTGGCGCGCCTCCAGATCAGCGGCCTCGGCCATCAGGGAGGCCTGGTCGTTGCGGGTGCCGATCATGCCGCCGGTGTAGATGGGCTGTGTCACTTCCAGGCGGGTGATGAAGGTCGACAGTGCGTCCGGTGCGTTGGGGTCTGAACCGAAGAACTGGTCCATGTCGAAGCGACCCTGGTTCAGGGTCAGGGCGAAAACCTCGGCCGGGTTGTCGGTGTAGGTGTAGCTCTGGGTGAGATCCACCGACGGTAGACGGAAGCCACGGGCCTCGCGACGGGTCGTCGACGCGGCAGCGGCGTCAGCTTCCGCAGCCAGGACGTTGGGGTTGTTCTCAAGGGCCGTTGCGACGGCCTGCTCGAGGGTCAGGGGCGCGTCTTGAGCTCCGATCGGGACGGTAGCGCCGAGGACCAGGAGCACGGTGATGATTGGTCGGATCATGAGCTGCCTCCCTCAACCAAATAACCATTTAGGAATATACAGAGGTATTTGAGCATGTCAACCCCATCGAGCGTTTTCCAGCGCTTGGTCTGACGGCTGGATCAGGCTCGAACGGGAGTATTGCATACCGGCATCTTCTCAAGAATGGTGCTGAAGAGCCGAGGATGAGTGGTGACCTTCTGGGCGGAGAATAAAGCGATAGGCTGGAGTGTTTGTCGGGACATCGCACAGGCGAAGGGCGGGTGGTCGTGACGTTGAGGTGACCATCCGCGCGTAGCACAGGAGGTTGTATGCGACTGAAATGTATTGCGCTGCTGGCAACGGTGCTGATCATGACCGGGACTCTGGGGGCCGAGGATGAAGCAGCCCCCGAGCCGTCGTGGACGGGCGACCTCGGGTTGTCCTATGTCTCGACCACGGGCAACACCGACACCGAAACCCTGGGACTGGATCTGAACTTCATCCGCAAACCGGACCCGTGGGGCATCGAGTTCAAGGCCCGGATCACGCGTGCGGAGGAGGACGGCAATCTCACCGCCGAACGCTACGAGGCCGGTGTCGTCGGCCGGCGGTCGCTCAACGAGCGTTGGGAGCTGTTCGCCGGACTGAACGGGGAGAAGGATCAGTTCAAGGGCTTCGACCTGAGAGCCGTGGTGGATGCGGGTGTCACGTATCGCGCGTTGCTCGGCCCCACCCATCAGCTCTGGTTCGACATGGGTCTGGCCTACACCGACGAGGACCGGATCGAGCCCGAGCCCGACGACGACTTTTTCGGCGCCAGTCTCGCCGCCCACTGGGAGTGGGCCTTCAGCGAGTCGGCCAGCTTGCGCCAGGACCTGAGCTACTACCCGAATTTCGACCAGTCGAACAAGTGGCGCGGTGTTTCGAACACCGCCCTCCAGGCATCTTTGACTTCGCGTCTGGCGATGAAGTTCGGCTACGAGATCCGCTACGAGAACGAACCGGGCTTCGACGGTGAACTCGAGCGGGACACAACGGACACCACGACGAGGGTCTCCCTCGTGGTGAAGTTCTGACGACGGGGAGGTCGTGATGAACGTGGACATGGAACAGATTCTCGGGGCGCTCACCACCTGGGCGACGGAATACGGGCTCAGGGTGATCGGCGCCATCGTTCTTCTGGTCATCGGTCGCATGGCGGCCGGCGTCATCAAGGGCGTGGTGCGGCGCGGCCTCGAAAAGGCCAGTGTCGACGCCACGCTGGTGCCCTTCCTTTCCAAGGGTGTCTACTACCTGGTGCAGGCGGTGGTGGTCATCGCCGTGCTCAACCTGTTCGGCGTGCAGACCGCGTCCCTGGTGGCGGTGCTCGGCGCCGCCGGCCTGGCGGTGGGTCTGGCCATGCAGGGCACCCTGTCGAACTTCGCGGCAGGAGTGATGCTGCTGATCTTCCGCCCCTTCAAGGTGGGCGATTTCATCGACGCCAGCGGCACCATGGGGTCGGTGGAGGAGATCGGGATCTTCGCCACCACTCTGAAGAGCCCGGACAACGTCAAGATCATCCTGTCGAATGCGCAGGTCTACGGCTCCACCATCAAGAACTTCAACGGCTACGACACGCGCCGCATCGACCTGGTGGCGGGGATCTCCTACGACGACAACATCCAGGTGGCGCTCGACACCCTGCACAAGGTCATCGCTGCCGATGATCGGGTGCTGGCCGAGCCGGCGCCGCAGATCGCCGTCTCGAACCTCGGTGACTCGTCGGTGGACATCGTGGTTCGGCCATGGTGCAAGGGGTCCGACTACTGGGCGCTGCGCTTCGACCTCACCCGGGCCATCAAAGAGGAACTCGAAGCCGCCGGCTGCTCCATCCCGTACCCGCAGCAGGATGTCTACATGCATCAGGTCTCCGCGGCGTAGAAACACCTCAACTCCAGCAACCCACCCCTCCCGATTCGGGAGGGGTTTTCTGTTGCGGGGCAT
>JAERIN010000018.1 GCA_016757515.1 Alphaproteobacteria bacterium | reverse complement strand
TAGACCCGTTGCGAAAGTCCGTTCCTGGTGTCGTTGCATCGTGAGGCGCAGGGGGTCTGGGCGCGGGGCGGCTTAGAAGCCGGCCATGAGGTTGGCGATGCCGGCGATGATCGAGAAAGCTGTGCTGTGCGGGGATAGCGCCACCGATCGGACAAAATCCTGAACCGTTCATGCGCCCGATGGCGTGCTCGGCCCGCACGCGCAAGGCGCGACAGCGCGTGGTTGCAGGCTTTCTCCTCATCCGTTAGAGGCTTCTTTTTGCTGCGTTTATATGGGATCTCGGTGTCCGGGTGGTCGTCCTGGTGGCCCTGATATCCGCTGTCCATGTAGGCGTGGGCGCCTTGCGGCAGGGGCGGCCCGCGCCGCCGGAGTGTGATGTCGGCCACGGTTCCGGGCACCGAGGGCGAGACCCCAGCAATGCGCCCTTTTTGTGTGGCCACAACCTCGGCCTTGATGCGAGGGGCGCTTTTTCTTGCCCGAGTACCAGCGCTTTTGGCCCCTTTTGGGGCGCTGAATGGGCTGCTCGGTCGCGTCGATCAGAAGCCTCGTCGGCGCTGACCCTAATGGCCCGCTTGACCCCCAAAACACGCCCCGCGAGCGGCGCGATCCTTTGCAGCGCACGGCAGATCGAGGCTTTGTCCGTGCCCACCAGCCAGCCCATGAAGCCCTGGGTCACGTGGCAGCGGTAGACGACGAGCAGCAGGACCAGGTGCTCGGCCAGGCCGCCCACGGCGTGGGGCCGGCCAGCCTCGGCCTTGCTGGCCTGGGCCCTTTTCCAGGCCGGATGTAGGCGGCTGGAGGAACACGGCAGGCGTGACGCCCGTGCGTGTCAGGCGTGACGCCCGTGAGTGTCAGGCGTGACGCCCGTGCGTGTGCGGAACTGGCCGCTGCGGATCAGGGCTGAGCTTGTGCAGGGGCCTCCTGTCCCCTTACGTCACTGAATCACAGATGATTCCCCCCGTGAATCCCCCCTATGCGGCCACTTTCGCAACGGGTCTAGTATAGCACACACCTAGGCCTTACGCAGCACGGCGTGGTAGGCGTAGCCCCCCCTGTGGGGAGACAGGCGCACGAGGCGCGTGCCGGTGGAAGAGTCCAGGGCCCTGAGGCGCGCCACAACCTCTGGCTTCCAGTGCACGCCGAACAGGGCCAGCCACCAGAACAGGGCGGCACGCGCGGGGCCTGGGACGCCCTCCATCCCGCCGAAGTCCACGATGTGTACCTCTCCACCGGGCCCGAGGAGGTCCAGCGCGTGGTCCAGGGCCTCCCGCCACGGGGGGATGATGGACAAGGCATATGAGAACACAACGCGGTCGTATGGCCCGCCCGCAAAGTCTTGCGCTAGACCCTGCGCCAGGGCGATGTGCCCAGACAGGCCCGCACGGGCCAGGTTCGCGCGGGCCGTGACGAGCATCGCGTCCGAGGCGTCCACACCGGACAGGGTCGCCCCCGGCCAGCGCCGGGCGATTTTGATCAGGTTCCTGGCCGTGCCGCACCCGACCTCACACACCCGCATGCCGGGGTACACGTTCAGGTTTTCTATCATCGCGTCCCGGCCCAAGAGGTAGTACTTGCGCGTGGCGTCATAGACGTGCCGGGTCCACCCGTACATCCGGTTCATCGCCGCGCGCGCATCGCCCCCGTCCATGAGCCCTTTAGGCCCCGAAGCGCGGGCCCGGTCAAGCCCCCCTGTGTCGCGCGCTTGCCCGCCCCCAACCTGTCAGGCTACCCTCGGGCCCATGCAAGACGACTATGTGGCGGACTACATTAAGCTGGCCCGGACAGTCACACACTCCACAGTCACATACCCCTTTGCCCCACAGGTCTTTGTGCGCTAAGCGTAGCCCATGGCACAAGCTCTGGCCCACGCAGACGACGCAACGGCGGCCCCGCCGCAGCAGGGTGGCGCACTGGACCGTCTGCGCATCGTGGGTGGGCAGCGCCTGAACGGCGCGGTGCGGGTGAGCGGGGCGAAGAACGCGGCGCTGAAGCACATGTGTGCGGCGCTGCTGGCCGACGGAGCGCTGCGCCTCACCAACGTGCCCACGGGTCTGCGCGATATCGCCTCACAGACAGCGCTTTTGGCCCATCTGGGAGTCCGGGTAGACGCGCAGGGCGCTGACATGACTCTGCGCGTGAACCGCCTCACCTCCCACACCGCGCCTTATGACCTGGTGCGCAAAATGCGCGGGTCCATCCTCGTCCTGGGCCCTCTTCTGGCCCGCTTTGGGCGCGCGCGCGTCTCCCTGCCCGGGGGCTGCGCCATAGGCACCCGCCCCGTGGACCTCCACCTTCAGGCCCTGCGCGCCCTGGGGGCCAATGTACTGCTTGAAAACGGCTATATCACCGCCACCGCGCCCCAAAAGGGCCTGGTCGGCGCGAAGGTGGTCTTCCCCTCTGCTTCCGTCGGCGCGACGGAAAACCTCCTCATGGCCGCGACGCTGGCCAAGGGGGAAACCGTCATCGCCGGCGCAGCACGGGAGCCGGAGATTGCGGACCTGGCCGCGTGCCTGGCCGCCATGGGTGCCGTCATAGAGGGCGCGGGGACGTCCACGATACGGGTCCAGGGCGTGCCGTCCCTGCACGGCGCGATGCACCGGGTGATGCCCGACCGCATAGAGGCCGGGACGTGGATGATCGCCGCCGCCATGGCCGGGGGACGGGTTGTCCTGAAAGACGCAGACACGCAGCACCTGGCCGCGCTTACGGGCCTTTTGGCTGCAGCGGGCGTCACCCCCACACCTGCCACGGGTGGGGACCTGGTCGTAGAGGCCACGGGCGACAGGCCTCAAGGCGTGGACATCATGACCGCCCCGTACCCCGGCTTCCCCACGGACCTCCAGGCGCAGTTCATGGCCCTGCTCGCCCGCGCGGACGGCGCAGCCCTTGTGACGGAAACCATCTTTGAGAACCGCTTCATGCACGCCCCAGAGCTGGTCCGCATGGGCGCGGACATCCGCGTGCAGGGCAACGCCGCCATCGTCCGGGGTGTGCCCGGTTTGCGCGGGGCACCCGTCATGGCCACGGATTTGCGCGCCTCGGTGGCCCTGGTCCTTGCGGGTCTGGTGGCCCGGGGAACGACAGAGGTCCACCGCATATACCACCTGGAGCGAGGATATGAGAACATCGTGGAGAAGCTCCGCGCCCTGGGGGCGGAGGTGGAACGGGTGCCCGGGCAGTTCGCTTAGGCCAAACGCATCTGTGCGCGCACCTGGGTGCGCAGGGCGTCTATGGGGCGCGGCCGGCCACCGCCCTCGCGGTAGTGCCAGAAGGTCCAGCCGTTGCAGCTCGGCGCGCCCATCACCGCCGCCCCGACCTTATGGATAGACCCGCGCAGTGTGTTGCTGTGTAGTGTGCCGTCCGCCGCGACTCGCGCCCTGTGCCGCGCCCGCGCATCCGTGAGGACCGTCCCGGGAGGCAGAAGGCCAGCCTCCACCAGCGCGCCGAAGGGCACGCGCGGCTCCTCCCGCTTCGCCGGGGCGTGCGCCAGCGCGGGGTCCAGGGGCTCCACATTTTCAATACGCTTCGTAGCGTATTTTATATAGGCCTCTTCCTGCTCTATGCCTATCCACCGCCGCCCAAGCCGCTTGGCCACTGCACCCGTGGTGCCCGTGCCGAAGAAGGGGTCTAGCACAACGTCCCCTGGCCGCGTGGTGGTGGCCAGAACACGGTGCAGCAGCGCCTCAGGCTTTTGCGTGGGGTGCGCCTTCTTGCCTGCCGGGTCCTTCAGGCGCTCCGCCCCGGTGCACAGAGGCAAGAGCCAGTCGCTGCGCATCTGGAGGTCCTCATTGAGTGAACGAGCCGTATCGTAATTAAAATAATAACGAGACGACTCGTTTTTCGCGGCCCAAATGAGAGTCTCGTGCGCGTTGGTGAAGCGCCGCCCCCGGAAGTTCGGCATGGGGTTGGTCTTGCGCCATACGACGTCGTTCAAAAGCCAAAAGCCCAGGTCTTGGAGCGTGGCGCCAAGGCGAAAGATATTGTGGTAGGAGCCCATAACCCACAGCGTGCCATCGGACTTCAAGACGCGCCGGGCGGCGGTGAGCCAGCGGCGGGTGAAGGCATCATACGCGGCATAATCCACAAACTTATCCCAGGCGTTGTCCACACCCTCCACGCGCGCGCCCGTGGGTCGGGTCAGATCGCCCGAAAGCTGGAGGTTATAGGGCGGGTCCGCGAAAATGAGGTCCACAGAGCCCTCAGGCAGAGAGTCCATAACGGTGGCGCTGTCGCCGGGCAGAAGGGTGTTACAGGGCAGGGCCATGAGCGCAGGTTTGAATTATCCACAGGAAAATCTCTTCTAACTTATCCACAGGCCCTCCGTCAAGCGGCCCTGCTGCGGGTGAAGCAAGAGCCTGCACAGAGCCCCGCGCATCACCACCACTGGAACGCCGGAGCGCAGCGCGTATACTGGGCGCATGAAGGTAGAGCGCCCGCAGGGGCCCCGTGGGACGGGCCCCACGCACAAGGCAGGCAAGGCTGCTGCGCCGGGCTTCGCCGGTATGCTGGGGAGTATGCAGGCCCCACCCCCCGCGCACGCGCCGCACACCGTGACCGATGTGGGGGCGCTCCTTGCCGTGCAGGCCGCCGGGGAAGACGAGGCCAACGCCCGCGACGGGGCAAAGCGGGGACGCAAGGTCCTCTCGGCCCTCACGGCGCTCCAGGCCAGTCTGCTTTTCGGGGCACCGGACACGCATGCCCTGGCCGACGCGATAGCGGTCCCGCGCCCTCCGGGCACCGGGCCAGAGCTCTCCGCCACTCTGGACGCCATAGACCTGCGCGCGGCGGTGGAGGTGGCCAAGGCCCGCCGCCAGGCTCCCTCACCCCCCGATCGCCGATCGCGCTAAAGCGTCCGCGCGCTCATTCTCCGGGTGCCCGGCGTGCCCCCGGACCCACAGGAAGCGCACGTCGTGCTGCGCGGTAAGGGCGTCCAAGCGCAGCCATAAGTCTTGATTCTTTATGCGCTTTGGCCAGCCCTTGGCCTTCCACCCGGCCATCCACTCCTCCACCCCCCGCTGCACATATTGGCTGTCCGTATAGAGCCGCACGACCGAGCGGCGCTTGAGGACCTCCAGGGCCTTGATCGCGGCCAAAAGCTCCATCCGGTTGTTCGTGGTGACCGCCTCGCCCCCCGCAATCTCGCGCTCATGTGCACCACAGCGCAAAAGCGCGCCCCAGCCCCCGGGGCCCGGATTCCCGCTGCACGCCCCGTCGGTAAATATCTCCACAACCCCCGTCATTACGCAGGAGGTATAGAGGCCCGCGCCCGCGCCGTCAAAGAGCGGGCAAAGCGCATGCGCCACTGTAAGACGGAGGGCATGAAAATCCCCCTTGCCTTCTGCCCCCCGGCGTGTAGACTTCCGCGCCTGTCCGGAGAGGCGCGAGTGTAGCTCAGGGGTAGAGCATTACCTTGCCAAGGTAAGGGTCGAGGGTTCGAATCCCTTCACTCGCTCCACCGGCACACAGAGCCTGTTTGGGGGGCTGTTTTGGGGGAGATGATGGCCGGAAGTACCGCGAAGCCCGTGGAAGCCCTGAGTTTTGAGGAGGCCCTGACAGAGCTGGAGGGTGTGGTCCGGGCGCTGGAGAGCGGATCGGCTCCCCTGGACCAGTCCATCGCGGCGTATGAACGGGGCGTAGCCCTGCATAAGCGGTGTGAGGCCGCGCTGGCGCGGGCGCGGGCGCGCGTGGAGGCCATCACCCTCGGCGAGGACGGCACGCCCACAACCGGGCCGCTGGATAAGGACGGCGGCACCCAGAGGCACTAAAAAGCCGGGGCGTGGTCTGTGAACCAGCGCGCCACGGGCCCCAATGCCGGATGGGGCAGGGCCTCGCGGATGTACGCTTCTAACCGGGGAAGGTGCGCAGCGTACGTCCCCCCCAGGCGCAAGAACAGGGCCCAGACGCGACAATGGAACTGTGTGCCCAGGACGCGGTACCAAACCTCAAAAGCGCGGCGATCTTCCGGCGTCATCCCGGCGCAATAGCGCTGCAGCATGTCTGCGCGCAGGCCCTTAGGCACGTCCGTGCGCGCGTCCTCCAGAAGATTCACAAGGTCATAGGCCGGATGCGCAGCCAGGGCGTCCTGGAAGTCCAACAGGCCCACGCGCCCGTCTGGCAGGGCCATAAGGTTGTCCGGGTGGAAGTCCGCATGGGTGAAGACGGGCATATAAGGGGGCAAAGCGCTCTCCGCCTCGGCCCAGACGGACTCAAAAGAAGGCGCGAGACTTGGGGGTGCAAAGTCTCCCCGCTTTTGTTGCAGAGCGCTGCCGGCCCAGTGTGGGAGGTCCAGGGCGTGCAACAAGTCCGGGCACGCCGCAAAGTGGCGCAGGACGTCCACCGCGTGGGGCAGAGCCTGGGCCATGGGCAAGGCCCGCAAAGGCCGGTCACCAAAGTCCTCCAGCAGGGCAAAGGGCGGCACGGCGGCGTACGCCTCCGGCGCAGCAAACCCGTGTGCCCGCAGAGCCTCCGCCATGCGCAAAAACGCCGGTAGGCTCTGCCCGTCCTCCACCAACACCGCCGTGTGTGCGCCACGCGCCACGCGCCAGTACCGCCGGTGCCCCGCATCCGGTGCCAGGGCGCGCACGACGCGCCAGCCCCCCTGCCCCGCCAGAAACGCGGCCCGATCAGTCATGTGCCGAGCGCCGCGCCATGCCGCCTCGCAAAAGGCGGCGCCGTGGCCAAACCAGGGTGGTCCTCACGCGTACAGAGCTCCAGCCGCTGCGGGCACCCCATGAACGGCAGAGGCACCCGAATCCGAGTCACCCTCGTCCTCGCGGCCCCCCTCGTTCGCATCGTTCGCATCGTTGTCGGCGGCAATGCGGTTGTCTCCTCCGGACTCTCTGTTCTGCGGTCCATCCGGCGTGAGGGCGGACAGGAGGCGGCGGTAGTGCTCCGCGTGCTGAAAAAAGCTCTCGGCCAAGACCAGGTCTCCCGCCGATGCGGCGTCCTTGCCCAGGGTGTCGTACTTGTCCACTACCTGCGCGGCGGTCCCCCGCACGCGGCCCTGGGGCCCGTTGCTCTCATACACTCTGTTCTTGCCGCCGCCGGAGCTGCCGCGCTGTCCGCCCCGGCTTTTGGTCCGCCTGCTTCCACCCTGTGGTCCGTACCGCATACGCGCCTCTCCCTTGCTTTTTGGCCGAATCAGTCCCCAGGGTCCGCCGGGCCGTGGGGGCCGTTCAAGGGGGTCCGCTTTTGGGGCCCAGACTTATCCCCCGTGATGTATCTCTATAACCCGCTCTCGCCTCGCCAGGTCCTGGTGAACCGTCACGGGGCCCATGTCCCGGGCCATGGCCTCCACGGCCGCCCGCTGACCATAGCCTATCTCCAAGAGGGCTCTACCCCCCGGCGCGAGGAGTCTGGGGATGTCCACAACTATCGCCCGGTAGGCGTCCAGGCCATCCGGCCCGCCGTCCAGGGCCCGGAGGGGGTCTTGGTGACGGACCTCCGGCGCGAGAGTGTCTATCTCTCGACTCGGGATATAGGGAGGGTTGCTCACGATAAGGGCAAAGCTGTGGGATCCTACACAGGCCCCCCAGTGGCCACAGGCGAAGGCGATACGGGACGCAAGGCCCAGGGCCGCCGCGTTCGCCCGCGCAGTAGCCAGGGCTCCGGGCGCGATGTCTGTGGCCAAGGCCCAGGCAGAGGGCCATTCTTGCAACAAGGACAGCGCGATGCACCCCGTGCCCGTGCCTAGGTCCAAGATGCGCGCCGGCGCGGGGCCCGCAAGGGCAGCCCCCACCAGGGTCTCCGTGTCTGGCCTGGGCTCCAGCGTGTCGGGGGACAGCGCGAACTCTGCCCCCCAGAACCCGCGCACGCCCAACACACGCCCCGGCGGTGCCCCGGCGCGCAGACGCTCCAAGTCGCGGGCCAGCTGCGCCTGTATATCGGGAGACAGAGGGGTGTCAGGCCGGGCAATGATATCGGCCCAGGCCGCACCTGCACGCCGCGCCAACATCTCCCGCGCCCCAGCCGCGCCCACCACTTCGGCCAAAGCCCTATACGCCGCGCCCAGAGTCTCTATTGCGGGGGCAGGGCCGAACACAGGGCCTACCTTACACAAAGCTGCGCGCGCGAGGAAGTCCGACACCGCATAAGCACCTATACTGATACTGGAGATGCTAATTCTCGGGTGCAGTCTATTGATTCGTGATCTCCTGTAGTCGCGCGATCTCAGATGCAAAGCCCTCCTCGTCGTTTTCAGGAATCACGCCGCCACAATACGTGCCATATGTGGTCATCTCATGGGACCATGCGTTCCCGTGGCCGGCAAGCGTTTTTAAGGGGCCGGAGCAAAGTGCTCCACACCAAACATTGGCCAAGAGGCGCAACGAAGACCGGGGACACATTCCGGTGCTGCCCTTGCCGCGCGGGGCGGGCTGTGGTACACGCCTTGGCCCATGAAGGCGCAAAGCCCGCTCGCCCGCCGCTACGCTGCGGCCCTTTTGGACCTCGCTGCGGGGAAGAGGGGGCACCTGGCCCCTGTGGAGGCCGATGTGGCGGCCCTGAACGGGCTCCTGGCCGAGTCGGCGGACCTGCGATCGGCCCTGGCCTCCCCCCTTGTCACCCGTGGAGACAAGGCCGCCGTCCTGGCCGCTGTTGCCAAAAAAGCCGGGTTTCATGACCTGACGGCGCGCTTCTTGGCCGTGCTGGCCAAGCGCGGGCGGGCCTACCTTCTGCCAGAGGTGCTGGCGGCCTTCAGCGCCGAAATGGCGACACGCCGGGGCCGCGTCACCGCGCGCGTGGAAAGCGCGCACCCCCTGACCGCGGCGCAGACCAAGGCCATCGCCAAGGCCCTGTCCACCAAAGCGGCGCAGGTAGAGCTGGAAGCCGCTGTGAATCCAGCCCTCTTGGGCGGGGTGGTCGTCACCCTGGGCTCCGTCCGGATGGATGATTCTCTGCGCGGTAAGCTGGAAAGGCTGAGGGGACGAATGGAAAAGGATAATGCGGCTTAAGAGAAAGGACACGCAAAACCATGAAAATACAGGCAGCCGAGGTCTCGGACATCATCAAAAAGCAGATAGAAGGCTTCGCCGCCGACGCGGACATCGCGGAGGTGGGGGAGGTGCTCTCCGTCACGGACGGCGTGGCGCGCATATACGGCCTGGAAAAGGCCCGCGCCGGGGAGATGCTGGAGTTCCAGGGCACAGACAGGGGCGAGAAGGTGACGGGCATGGCGCTCAACCTGGAGTCCGACAATGTGGGCGCGGTCATTTTGGGCTCTGACCGCGCGGTGAAGGAGGGGGACATCGTCCGCCGGACAGGGCAGATCGTGGAGGTCCCCGTGGGACCCGCGCTCCTGGGCCGTGTGGTGGACGCCATGGGCCGCCCGATCGACGGCAAGGGGCCCATTAAGGCCACAGAGAACCGCCGGGTGGAGGTCAAGGCCCCCGGCATTATCCCCCGGCAGTCCGTACATGAGCCCATGCAGACCGGCATCAAAGCCATTGACGCCCTGGTGCCCATCGGGCGGGGGCAGCGCGAACTCATCATCGGCGACCGGCAAACCGGGAAGACGGCCGTCGCCGTGGACACCATCATCAACCAAAAGGCCGTAAACGCCCAGCCGGACGAATCAAAGAGGCTCTACTGCATCTACGTCTCCATCGGGCAAAAGCGCTCCACCGTGGCGCAGCTGGTCAAAGAGTTGGAAGAGCAGGGGGCCATGGAGTACTCCATCATCGTGGCCGCCACAGCGTCGGAGCCTGCGCCCATGCAATACCTCGCGCCCTACGCCGGCTGCACCATGGGGGAGTGGTTCCGGGACAACGGGCGGCACGCGCTGGCCATCTATGATGACCTGTCCAAACAGGCCGTCGCCTACCGGCAAATGTCCCTCCTCCTGCGCCGCCCGCCGGGCCGCGAGGCGTACCCGGGGGACGTGTTCTACCTCCACTCCCGCCTTCTGGAGCGCGCGGCAAAGCTGAACGCGGAGCACGGGGGTGGGTCTTTGACAGCGCTGCCCATCATTGAGACTCAAGCGGGGGACATCTCCGCGTACATCCCCACGAACGTTATTTCCATCACGGACGGGCAAATCTTCCTGGAAACAGGCCTGTTCTTCAAGGGCATCCGCCCCGCCATTAACGTCGGTGCGTCCGTGTCCCGCGTGGGCTCCGCTGCGCAGATCAAGGCCATGAAGCAGGTGGCAGGCAAGATTAAACTGGAGCTCGCACAGTACAGAGAGATGGAGGCCTTCGCGCAGTTTGCCTCGGACCTGGACCCAGCCACGCAAAAGCTCCTCGCCCGCGGCGCGCGTCTCACACGCCTGCTTGTCCAGCCGCAGTATGCCCCCATCCCCGTGGAAGAGCAGGTCTTGGCCCTGTACGCAGGGACCCGTGGCTACCTAGACAAAGTGGCGCTGGAGGACGTCCCGCGCTATGAGCAAAAGATGCTGGAAAGTGCGCGTGCCAACGCACGGGAGGCCCTGGAAGCCATCCGCGATACAGGAAAGATAGACGAGGACACGGAAGAAAAGATAAAGACCTTCCTGGGCAACTTCGCCAATATGTTCGCGGGGGGGAAGAGTTAGGCCATGCCCTCCCTACTTGAACGCAGACTCCAGGATCGTTTCATTCAGCCGCCGAGATATTCCCGGGAGGTGCCCGACTCCCGGATTATATGCGGTGATGTACTGAGTGTTCTTGCGGGCCTACCGGACTCACAGGTGTTCGACGCCATCATCGCCGATCCCCCCTATAACATTGGGAAGGACTTTGGCGCAGCGCGTGACGATATGCCCCTAGCGGAGTATGTGGCCTGGGCGCGCCAGTGGGTGGATATGTGCCTGGCCCGCTTGGCTGAGGATGGAATCATGTACATCTACGGATTCCCGGAAGTTCTGGCCCATGTGGCGGTCCAATATCCCTTGGAGTCCCAAAGGTGGCTTGTGTGGCATTACACAAACAAGGCCGTGCCGTCCTCCCGGTTTTGGCAGCGCTCGCATGAGTCTATCCTGTGCCTGTGGCATCCGGACGGCCCTCGTCCCGCGCTGGAGATAGATCAAATTCGCGAGCCCTATACGGACACTTATCTCAACAATGCTGCTGGCAAGGTGCGTGCGGCAACGCAATCCCGATTTGGAGGCGATCGGGGCAGGGAGACCGTCTATACAGCCCACGCGGGGGGAGCCCTGCCGCGCGATGTTCTCAAGGTTCCGGCCCTGGCCGGTGGCGCGGGAGCCAGCGAGCGGTGGTTTATGTGCCAGGATTGCGGGGGCGAAGTTTTTGCGCCCTCCGATATAAGTGCCCATCGGGGGCACGATATACTGAAACACCCGACGCAAAAGCCATTTGCATTGACGCAACGCCTGCTGCGCTCGCGCATTGGCCCGCGCGGGGGGCGAGTCCTTGTGCCTTTTGCCGGTTCGGGCTCCGAATGCATTATGGCATATAAGATGGGGATCGGATATCTCGGGATAGAGATAGACCCCGTCTGGGTTGATTTTGCACGCAAGTGGATGGAAAAATGTACGCATTGACCCCCAGGATGGAGCAAAGATTGCGCCAAGATCTGCGCAAGTTTCACGACCTGTTCACGGGCGATCGATGCTCGGCCTGGCAGCTGGAGGAGCTGATTGTCGCGGCGATAAAATCCGATACGCAGGCCCAGCACCATGTAAAATGGCAGGAGGCCGGGCATGATGACAAAGCTGACATTCTGGTCATTATAAACGGCAGAGAGCACGCTGTTCAGATTAAGTCCGGGCAGATTCAGGAAAAAAAAGCCAGCCTTACCCTTTCCGGCCATAGGTTCGGCCGATTTGATGGCGACTTAAAGAGAATAACGGAATATTTAAACAGTGCACCCGCTGATATCATCGCGGTGCCCTACAAAAAGCGCGACGGTGAGCGGGGGCGGGAGCATGCTTATCAGATTGTCTATATACCACGTGGGGCCCTGACGGGGGTGGATAGCCAGGGATGGGCGCAGCACGGCAAGCAGTGGCGCACTGTTAATTCCAGTGGAACCGTGCTATCACTCAGGCCCTCTATGAGTTGGCAGATATGGTGGGAGATTCCGCTTTCTGTTGTTCGAAGAACGGACTGGTTTACTATAGGATAAAAACATGCCCTCCCTTCGCGACTACCGAGACCGCATATCCTCCGTGAAGTCCACGCGGAAGATCACCTCCGCGATGAAGATGGTCGCGGCCTCAAAGCTGCGCAAGATGCAGCAGCAAGAGGAGGACGCCCGGCCCTATGCCACGCAGATGGCCGTGATGCTGCGCCGGATTCTGGGGACCGTGGGCGTGGGGCCCGCCTCCCCCCGCCTCCTCATCGGCACCGGCACAGACAAGCGCTACCTCCTTATCGTCGTCACGGGGGACCGCGGCCTGTGCGGCGGGTTCAACGCCAATGTGATTCGCATGGCCAAAACCCGCACCCGCGATTTGGAGGCCAAGGGTCACGAGGTCCGCATCATGTGCGTGGGGCGCAAGGGGCACGACGCGCTCCGCCGCATCTATGGGCCCCAAATCGTTAGCCACTTCACAGGCGTCACGGGCCGCACCCGCGTCACCTTCGGGGATGTCCGGCGTATCACGGTTGAGATCCTGGACCGGTTTGACGGAGGGGAGTTCGATATCTGCGAGGTCGTCTACTCGGACTTCAAGTCTCTCCTGGTGCAAGAGCCAGATGTGGCGCAGCTTATCCCCTTTCAGATGGACCACATGGTGGACACAGGCACGAAGGAGCCCAGCGCGCCGCAAGAGTCCGTGGCCGTCCCATACAACTTTGAACCGGAAAAACAGCACCACTTTGAGGCACTCTTGCAGCGGAACATCGGGGTGCAGGTGTTCCGCGCGCTTCTGGAAAGCGCCGCCGGGGAGCAGGCCGCGCGGATGACCGCCATGGACGGAGCCACCAAGAACGCCGGGGAGATGATTGACAAACTGACGCTCTACTACAACCGCGCGCGGCAGGCGCATATCACTAAGGAACTCATCGAAATCATCAGCGGCGCGGAAGCCGTGTAGGACAAACCGAAAGGAGACCAAACACATGCCCAAAGCCCAGCAGCAACAGCCCACCGGCACCATCACCCAGATCAACGGCGCCGTCGTGGACGTCCGCTTCCCCGAGGACGCCGTGCCCGCCATCCGGGACTCCCTCCTGGCTGACAACGACGGCACCCCCCTCGCGCTGGAGGTGGCCCAGCACCTGGGCGAAGGCGTGGTGCGCACCATCGCCATGGACATGACAGACGGCATGATGCGCGGGCAGGAGGTCCGGGCCACCGGAACGCCCATTGAGGTCCCCGTGGGGTCTCAGGTCCTGGGCCGCATCCTGAACGTCGTGGGCGCGCCCATAGACGAGCTTGGCCCTGTGAAGGCAAAGGAGCACTGGCCCATCCACCGCCAGGCCCCCCCCCTCACGGACCAAGCCACAGAGACGGAGCAGCTCATCACCGGCATCAAGGTCGTGGACCTTCTGTGCCCCTACGCCAAGGGGGGCAAGATCGGCCTCTTCGGCGGCGCGGGCGTGGGCAAAACCGTTATGATCATGGAGCTCATCAACAACATTGCCAAGGAGCACGGCGGCGTGTCCGTCTTCGCCGGCGTGGGGGAGCGCACGCGCGAGGGCAACGACCTGTACCACGAAATGATAGAGTCTGGCGTTATCAAGCCCGGGGACGCCGCGAACTCAAAGGCCGCGCTGGTCTATGGCCAGATGAATGAGCCCCCCGGTGCCCGCGCCCGCGTGGCCCTCTCCGCCCTGACCATGGCCGAGTACTTCCGCGATGAGGATGGGCAAGACGTCCTGTTCTTCATAGACAACATTTTCCGCTTTACCCAGGCCGGCGCAGAGGTGTCCGCCCTCCTGGGCCGCATCCCCTCCGCCGTGGGGTACCAGCCCACGCTCTCCACAGACATGGGCGAAATGCAAGAACGCATCACCTCCACCACCAAGGGCTCCATCACCTCCGTCCAGGCCGTCTACGTCCCTGCGGACGACCTGACGGACCCCGCGCCGGCGACGACGTTCTCGCACCTGGACGCCACGACGGTTTTGAGCCGCCCCATCGCCGAAATGGGCATCTACCCCGCCGTGGACCCGCTGGATTCGACGAGCCGCATCCTGGACCCCCGCGTCATCGGGGACGAGCACTACAAGGTCGCCGCCGCGGTGCAAAAGACTCTCCAGACGTACAAGTCCCTCCAAGACATCATCGCGATTTTGGGTATGGATGAGCTGTCCGAGGACGACAAGTTGACTGTGGCGCGTGCGCGCAAGATCCAGCGCTTCCTCTCGCAGCCGTTCCACGTGGCGGAGGTGTTCACCGGCTCCCCCGGCGTGTTCGTGCCCCTGGAGGAGACCATCAAGGGCTTTAAGGCCATCGTGGACGGGTCCATGGACCACCTGCCCGAGGCCGCGTTCTATATGGTCGGCACCCTGGACGAGGTGATGCAAAAAGCCGACACAATGGCGCAGGAGGCGGCATGATGGACGCACAACAGATTGATCGTTTTGTTAAGAAGATAAATACCCTTTCCCCTGCGCAAGTGCGGCAGGCGGAGTTGTTTATTGACTTTTTAAGTCAACAGGAAGACCGGCGCCTGGTTGAGGGGGCGATGACGCTTTCTCAACCTTCTTTGAATGCGGTCTGGGACAACGATGAGGACTCTGTGTACGATGACCTATGACTTCGGCCAGGTCGTCCTGGTGCCCTTTCCCTTTACGGACTTCAGTGAAACCAAGCGACGCCCGGCGGTTGTGGTCAGTTGTCTCGCATATAACAGGGTCCGTCCGGATGCTGTCCTCATGGCCATCACAAGTCAGGTGCGGGAGCCTGCGGGTCTCGGTGAGGCCCTGATAGAGGACTGGGAGTTTGCACACCTGCCCAAGCCCTCTATGCTGAAACCCGTGCCAATGACAGTTTTTCAGGACAGGATTGTGCGGAGCCTTGGCGTGCTCTCCGCGCGAGATCAGGAGAAAGTGCGTTCTTGCATGCAAGAGATTGTGGGGTGAATATCGTTGTCATCCCCGCGAAAGCCGGGGTCGGGTTGAAATATTAGGATTTTTAAACCACAGAGGACGCAGAGACAATAAAATGCTAGACAGGCCTCTCAAAAATAGCGATTTTCAAAATCTAAGAGATCGGAAATTTGTCTTATTCTATTGCGCTGTTTGGGGGCTTATCAAATTTATACCTCTTGCGCTTCTAATTTATTTTTTTGAATATGGGATATATTTAGTTATCGCATATATTATTTTTTCACTGGAAAAAAGGGGGTTTTTACATTTCCGCACAGTAGAAGAAAGCAACAGGGTGTTTGGCCAGATAGACCAAAAAATTCATTTTTCAGAGAGCACACAACCCGATCTCGGCTTGTGCCGGGATGACAATGCAAAACGGGATGACACATAAGGAACGCGAGACATGACCACCTTCACCTTCTCCCTCATCGCCCCTGAGTCCAAGGTCATGGAGGGCCCCGCGGGCCTGGCCACCATGCCCGGCGTGACGGGGGAGTTCGGCGTGGGCGCGGCGCATGAGGCCCTGATCGCGGTCCTGGACCCCGGCGTGGTGCGGGTGTACGAGACCTTTGCCGCCGACACGGACGCGGGCGCGTGGTTCATCACTGGCGGCTATGCCGACATCGGCCCCGCGCACTGCACCGTCCTGGCCGACGCGGTGGAGCCCATGGCGGACCTGGACCTGGCCGATCTGCGGCAAAAACTCAAAAACCTCACGGAGGACCTTGATCTGTATGAGGAGGAGGCGGACAAAAGGCGCGTGCGGCGTGACATCGCCCTCATGCGCGCCCGCATCCGGGCCGTGGAGTTCTATAGGGCCAGCCATGCTGCTTGACGCCTCTATCCTTTTTGTCCTGGCCGTGTCCCTCCTCGTGGGGATTCTGCGCGGCCTCGTGCGAGAGATCATGACCCTCCTGGGCCTGGCGGGGGGCGTAGCGGCTGCCTGGATCGGTGCACCCCTGGCCACGCCCCAGGTTGCCCTCTGGCTCGGGAAGCCCACTGAGGTCCCGCCGGGCGAGGAAATACCAAGGTTCATGAACATCCTGCCCTTTGACGCGGCGGCCCTCGTCCTGACCTGGATCGCCCTCATCCTGGGGGTTGTCCTGGCTGTGTCTCTGCTCAGCCACGTCGTGGCCAAGGCCGTTGACGCCGCCGGCCTGGGCGTCGTGGACAGGACTCTGGGCGCGCTGTTTGGCGTTGCGCGGGGCCTGGCCATCGTGATCGTTATATACCTCCCGATCCACGCCCTCGCGGGGCCCGAACAGCGCAAGGCCTGGCTTGCGGGGGGGTACAGCTACGCCCCCCTGGAGGACACGGCCGCCCAGATCCTCCCTCTCATCCCCGGCCTGGAAGCGCCCGGGACGGAGGAAGAGGGGGAAGACGAGGGGGAAGCGGAGCAGGCCTCCGGTGCCGCTGGCGAAAGCGGGGAGGAGGACGGGTCCGCAGAGTCCTGGCAAGTAGAGGAGGTCTACGGGGCGCCCTTTTGAAACCCAATGAGCCAAGAGCCGCCTTGGGGCCCTGTGTTGACGTGGCCTACTAGCCCTTAAGAGATTTGCGGACCGTCTCGGCGGCCTTGCTCGCCTGCGCAGCGAGGGGGGCCGACGCCTCGGACAGGGCCTTCATGGTCAGGTCAGAAATGCGCCCGGCGCTCTCCATCATCATGCTCAGGTTCTGTTCCCAGGTCTTCTGGCTCACCTCAGCGAGGGTGTTTAAGGTCGGGCTCACCATCGCGCGCTGCATGTAGTCAGCGTTGACCCGCGCGGCCTGCTGCGCTGTGTCGGTCATGGCGTGCAGAATGTCCTCACACCGCTCGGCAAAGGCGCTGCCCGCCCTGGCAATGCTGGCGACATACTCCTGCCCGAGTTCTGCCGCCTCGGCAGCAGCCTGGTCTATCTGGGTTTTTTGGTTGGTCATGATGGCCTCCACAGGTTGCGTGATGGTGGGTTTCGGGGAAACAGGCTGGGCCGCCGCCGCTGCGGACTTCTTGGCCGCAGCCTTCCTGGTGGCGGGTTTTTTTGCGGCAGGCTTTTTCGCTGCGGGCTTGGGCGCAGCCGCTGGGGGTGCGACCGCCGCCAGAGCGGGCTTTTCCGGTGTGGATTTCTGCGCCTGGGGCGAGGGTTCTTGGGCGTCGGCCATGGTGGGTCTCCTTGTCTGGGGTACTACCGTACCAAGGCACAAGGTGCGCCTTTTGCGTCCCCCCGTCAAGGGGGTTTTTGCGCTGCACCATTCTGCCGGGCTTGCGGCGGCGGCGCGGGTTTGCTAACCCGTCCCCTGCCCCACACACCTTAAAAGGAGACACGCCCATGGCCGCCCCGCTCAAGACATACTACGACAAAGACTGCGACATTGCCCTCATCCGCGCATCCAAGGTCGCCGTGATTGGCTTTGGCTCCCAGGGAGCCGCGCACGCCAAAAACCTGCGCGATAGCGGCATTCGGGACATCCGCATAGCCCTGCGCGAGGGAGCGTCCGCCGTCCGGGCCCGCCGCGCGGGCTTCACCGTTGTTCCTGTGGCCGAGGCGGCGCGCTGGGCGGACGTTCTGATGATTCTCGCGCCGGACGAGGTGCAGCCAGAGCTGTATAGTGATGAGGTTGCGCCCAACCTGAAGCCCGGCGCGGCGCTGGCCTTCGCGCACGGCCTGTCCATCCACTTTGGCAAGATTGTGCCGCCGCAAGGTTCTGACGTCGTTATGGTTGCCCCCAAGGGCCCGGGCCACACCGTCCGGGGGGAGTATGTGAAGGGCGGCGGCGTGCCGTGCCTTATCGCCATAGCGCAGGATGCCACCGGTGGGGCCAAGGCCCTGGCCCTGTCCTACGCTGCGGGCATCGGCGGAGGACGTTCGGGCATCATAGAGACCACCTTTAAGGACGAGTGCGAGACGGACCTGTTCGGCGAGCAGGCCGTGCTCTGCGGCGGGCTGTCTGCCTTGATTCAAGCGGGTTATGAGACCTTGGTGGAGGCCGGCTATCCGGCCGAGATGGCGTACTTTGAGTGTCTGCATGAGGTCAAGCTCATCGTGGACCTGATCTATGAAGGCGGCATCGCCAACATGCGCCACTCCATATCCAACACGGCGGAGTACGGGGACTACTCGCGAGGGGGGCGGATCATCACCGACGCCACAAAGGCCGAAATGCGCAAGATTTTGAAGGAGATACAGTCCGGCGCGTTCGTGGAGGAGTTCATGGGCGGCAACAAGGAGGGCCTGGCCAAACTCAAGAACCTCCGGGCGCAGCAGGCCGCGCACCCCATTGAGGACACCGGTAAGCGCCTGCGGGCCATGATGCCCTGGATCGGCCACAACCGCCTGGTGGACGACGCGGCGTAGGCCCCTTTAAGGGGCGCCCCGCACAGCAGCGCGCGCCTTTTTGTCTACGCGCTCTTTTTCTGGCTCTGGTCTGCGTCCACGACCTCGGCGTCCAGGACCTCGCCCTCCGCCGCGTCTTCTGGGGCCTCGGCCTCCTTTTGCGCCTTCTCATACGCGGCCTGGCCCAGGCGCATGGCAACCTCGCTCAGGGTGCTGGACTTTTGCTCTATCGCGGCCTTGTCCTCCCCGGACAGGGCCTCTCTCAGGGCAGAGATTGCCGCCTCGGCGTCCTGCTTGTCCCCTGCGGGCGCGTCCTCGCCCAGGTCAGACAGGGCCCGCTCCGTCTTGTGGATGAGGGCCTCCGCCGTGTTCCGCGCCTCCGCAACCGCGCGGCGCTCCCGGTCCTCGGCCTCGTGGCTCTCGGCGTCCTTGACCATCTGCTCTATGTCCGCGTCCGACAGGCCGCCGGAGGCCTGGATGCGGATGGCCTGCTCCTTGCCCGTGGCCTTGTCCTCGGCCTTTACGTGGACAATCCCGTTGGCGTCAATATCGAATGTCACCTCAATCTGCGGTACGCCGCGCGGGGCGGGCGGGATGCCCACAAGGTCAAACTGCCCCAGGGGCTTGTTGTCTGCGGCCATCTCCCGCTCCCCCTGGAAGACCTTGATGGTCACAGCGCTCTGGTTGTCGTCCGCAGTGGAGAACGTCTGGCTTTTTTTCGTGGGGATGGTGGTGTTGCGGTCAATAAGGCGCGTGAACACACCGCCCAGGGTCTCAATCCCCAGCGAAAGAGGCGTGACATCCAGGAGCAGGACGTCCTTTACGTCCCCCTGGAGCACGCCGCCCTGGATGGCCGCGCCGAAGGCCACGACCTCGTCGGGGTTGACGCCCTTATGCGGCTCCCGCCCAAAAAAGGCCTTCACCGCCTCTATCACCCGGGGCATCCGGGTCATCCCGCCGACCAGCACGACTTCGTCTATCTCCTTGGCTGTGACTCCCGCGTCCTTCAGGGCGGCCCTGCACGGCGCGATGGAGCGCTGCACCAGGTCCTCCACCAGGGCCTCTAGCTTGGCCCGCGTCAGGGTGATGTTCAGGTGCAGTGGGGTCTGCGTGCCGTCGGTCTCCTGCTTCATGGTGACAAAGGGCATGTTGACCTCTGTGGAGGTCGCGCTGGACAGCTCTATCTTGGCCTTTTCCGCGTGCTCCTTCAGACGCTGGAGGGCCATGCGGTCGTTGCGCAGGTCCACCCCGTTCTCGCGCTTAAACTCATCCGCGAGGAAGTCAATAATCCGGCGGTCAAAGTCCTCACCGCCCAGGAATGTGTCTCCATTGGTGGCCTTGACCTCAAACACCCCGTCGCCGATCTCCAGGATAGAGATGTCAAAGGTCCCGCCGCCCAGGTCATAGACCGCGATGATGCCGGATTTTTTCTTGTCCAGGCCATAGGCCAGGGCCGCCGCTGTGGGCTCGTTGATAATGCGCAAGACCTCCAACCCGGCGATCTTCCCCGCGTCCTTGGTGGCTTGGCGCTGGGAGTCGTTAAAGTATGCGGGGACGGTGATGACAGCCTGGGTGACAGACTGGCCCAGGAATCGCTCCGCGTCCTCCTTCAGCTTTTGTAGCAACATGGCCGAGATCTGCGGCGGGGAATACTGCTTGCCCCCGGCCTCCACCCAGGCATCTCCGGAGTCGCTCTTGGTGATCTTAAACGGCACCGTTTTGCGCATCTGCTCCACGGCGCTCCCCTCATACCGCCGCCCGATGAGGCGCTTAATCGCATGCAACGTGCCTTCCGGATTGGTCACAGCCTGCCGTTTCGCGGGCTGGCCGACCAGGCGCTGCCCGTCCTTGGCGAACGCAACCATGGAAGGCGTGGTCCGCGCGCCTTCCGCGTTTTCAATCACGCGAGGCTCCCTGCCCTCCATGACAGCCAAACAAGAGTTCGTGGTGCCCAGGTCTATGCCGATGATCTTGGCCATGGTCGTGTTTCCCCCTTCTTTTGTCTTAGGTTGCGCGAATGTGCAGGAGAATATAACGGGCCGCGCGGATGATTTCTAGACCCCGAAGAGCACCATGTCGTTGCGGTGGATGAGGGTATCCGGACCCGCATAGCCCAGAGCCTCGGGGATTTCCGCGCTGCGCCGGCCTGCAAGGGCGCGGGCCTCTGCGTCGCTGTAGGCCGTCAGGCCCATGCCCAGGCGCGCGCCGTCCGGAGCGGCTATGGCCACGGCGTCCCCCCGGCGGAAGTGGCCCTGCACTTTGGTGACCCCTATGGGCAGAAGGCTCCCGCCCTTTGCGAGGGCAGAGACGGCACCGGCGTCCACAGTCAGGGTGCCGCGTGGATGGAGGTGCGCCTGGAGCCACCTTTTCCGGGCGTCCAGAGGGTTGTTCTGCGGGACAAAAAGCGTGGCGCGCAGGGCGCCAGTGTGCAGCCTTGATACGCAGTGACTGTCTCTCCCGTCTGCAATCATAAGGGCCGCGCCCGCGCGGGTGGCGGACAGCGCGGCGGCAACCTTGCTTTTCATGCCCCCGGTGGACAGGCCCGGCACGGCCTCGCCAGCCATCTCCACATGCTCGGGGCCTATGGCCTCCACACGCGGGATATGCCGCGCCGCTGAGTCCCGCCCTGGGTCGGCGGTGTAGAGTCCGCCCACAGTGGACAAGAGCACCACGGCCTCTGCACCCACCATCTGGGCCACGCGCACAGCCAGGCGGTCGTTGTCGCCAAACCGAATCTCCCCTGTGGACACAACGTCGTTCTCGTTGATGATGGGGGTTATGCTGCGGGCGAGCAGCACCTCCAGAGCCGCGCGGGCGTTCAGGTGTGACTGGCGATTTTCGGTCTCGGCCATGGTCAGGAGGACCTGGGCAGCAGTCAGGTTGTGCGCCAAAAACGCCTCAGAATACGCGGCAAACAGGTGGAACTGCCCCACGGCGCTCGCGGCCTGTTTCTGGGCGAGGGGAATGGTGTCTGGGGCAATGCCCGTGGAGATGCCCACGGCGGCGCGGCCCAGGGCCACCGCGCCAGAAGACACGATAAGAACCTCTTTGCCCTTTTTGCGCAGCGCGGCCACATCTTGTGCCAGTGCGGCAAGCCAGGGCCTGCGCGGCGCGTCGCCTGCAACAATAAGGGCGGACCCGACCTTAACCACCACCCGCCGTGCGGCAGAGAGGGTCGCCTGTGTGTCAGAACGGATCATGGTGTGTCACGTGTGAATCGCGCGGCCGTATGCGGCAAGCACAGATTCATGCATCATCTCGCTTAAAGTCGGGTGGGGGAATATGGTGCGCATCAGGTCCTCTTCCGTGGTCTCCAGGCCCATGGCGACAGCGAAACCCTGTATCATTTCGGTCGCTTCCGCGCCGATCATGTGTGCACCCAGAAGTTCGCCCGTCTCGGCGTCAAAGATGGTCTTGACCAGGCCCTCCGCCTCGCCCATGGCCAGGGCCTTTCCGTTGGCCAGGAAAGGGAATCTGCCTATTTTCAATGACTTGCCACGGTCTTTTGCAGCCTGCTCACTCAGCCCCACACTGGCCACCTGCGGGCTGGCGTACGTGCAGCCGGGGATGCGCAGGGGGTCCACGGGGTGCGGGTGGAGGCCAGCGATGGCCTCCGCGCAAGCCACGCCCTCATGCGAGGCCTTATGCGCGAGCCAAGGCGGGCCCGCCACGTCCCCGATGGCCCACAAGCCCGGCTCCCCCGTTTCGCCCAGGGGGCCCGTGACGATGTGGCCCTTGCCCACCTTGGCCTGCGTCTTTTCAAGCCCAATGCCGTCCGTGTTGCCCACGATGCCCACGGCCAGGAGGACCTTTTCCGCATCCACCTCTTGGCCATTGGACAGAGTGGCGGTGACCTTGCCCAGCTTTTCAACCTTTGTCTTTGTAAAGATGTTTATCCCTTTGGATATGAAAGCCTTTTCTGCCAGAACAGAGATTTCCGCGTCCTCGGCGGGCAGGATGCGGTCCGCCAGCTCCACCACCGTCACCTTAGCGCCCAGGGCATTGTAAAAGCTGGCGAACTCTATACCTATCGCGCCCGCGCCCACGACCAAAAGGCTCTTGGGCAGAGCCTTTGGCGTCATGGCCTCTTGCGCAGTCCAGATGCGCTTGCCGTCCGGCTCCAGGCCTGGCAAGGTCCGCGCCCGCGCGCCTGTGGCTAGAATAATGTTCTTGGCGCGCGGCATCGCCTTGCCGTCCACAGTGACACCCCCCTGCCCCGTCAGCACCGCTTCACCCGCGCGCACCTCCACCTTATGTTTCTGCAACAAGTGTTTGATACCACCTGCTAGTTGCGCAGATATGTCCCGCGAGCGCCTGACCATTTTTGGCAGGTCATGTGAGGCACCCTGCACGTTCACCCCAAACGCCTGCGCGTTCTGGGCCAAGTGCAAGACTTCCGCAGACCGCAACAGGGCCTTTGTGGGGATGCAGCCCCAGTTGAGGCACACGCCGCCCAACTCCGCCCGCTCCACCAGGGCTGTTTTCATGCCCAGCTGTGCCGCGCGGATGGCGGCGACATACCCCCCGGGCCCGCCGCCGATGACGATGAGGTCATGATCCATGAAACAATCCTTTCTATGCAAGCATCTCAACAGGGTTTTCAACAAATCGCTTGAAGGCCGAAAGCCACTGTGCGGCCACGGCTCCGTCCACGGCCCGGTGGTCGGCGGAGAGCGTCACACTCATCACCGTCCGCACGGCCGGGGCACCGTCCACAGCCACGACGCGCGGCTCCCCGGCGCCAACGGCCAGGATGAGGGCCTGGGGCGGGTTTATAATAGCGGAAAAGCGCTCTACGCCGTACATGCCCAGGTTGGACAGGGTGAAAGACCCGCCCTGGTACTCCTGGGCTTTCAGGGACCCAGCGCGGGCGCGGGCGGCCAGGGCCTGCACCTCCTGCGCGATAGCGGCCAGGCCCTTGGTCTGCGCCGCACGGACAATGGGCGTGATAAGGCCGCCCGGCGTGGCGACGGCGACGGCGATGTCCGCGCTGTGAAACTGCGTCAGAGCATCCTCGCCCCAGGCCACGTGAGCAGCGGGCACGGCCATGAGCGCTGCGGCGACGGCCTTGACCAAAAAGTCGTTGACAGAGATTTTGTAGGCCCCGCCAGCGGCGGCGTTAAGGGCCGCGCGGGCCGCCAGCAGGGCGTCTAACGTGCATGCGGCCTCTAGGTAGAAGTGGGGCGTGGTGGCCTTAGACTCCGTCAGGCGCTGCGCGATAATCCGGCGCATGGGGGTAAGCGGGATGGTCGTCGTGCCGTGCTGCACCTCCGCCGCTGCAAAGGGGGCGGCCACGGCCCCCTCCACATCTCGCTTCACCACCCGCCCGTGGGGGCCGGTGCCCGCAATCTGCGCTATGTCCAGTCCCTTTTGCCCTGCGATGCGCCGCGCGAGGGGTGAGGCCGGGATCCTGGGGCCTGTGCCCTGTGCCCCGGAACCGGCAGGCGCACCGCCGCCCTGCGCGACCTGCGCTTTTGGGGTCTGCGCGGCATCCGCTGCCTCTTTCTGAGCATCAGCAACCGGTACCTGAATGTCCGACACATCCTCCCCCTCTTCCGCCAGAACGGCGATCACGGTCCCCACGGCCACACCCTGCGTCCCACCAGGCACAAGGATTTTGGCCAGAACCCCCTCATCCACGGCCTCCACCTCCATGGTGGCCTTGTCCGTTTCTATCTCCGCGATCACATCGCCAGGCGCAACCGCTGCCCCCTCCTCAAAAAGCCAGCGGGCCAGGGTCCCTTCCGTCATCGTGGGGGACAGCGCGGGCATAGTGATGGGCGTGGTCATGGTGGGCTCCTTTTATGTGTGTGGCAGAAAAAGTCCTACCATGTCCGCCGGAAAGGAGCAATAAAGGGTGCCCAAAAACGAGGCCGCCCGCGACACGTGCAACGCGCGCCTTTGCCTTTTAGGTGTTGTGCGTGACCGACTCCTGAGGCGGAGCAGCGGGTAGCCAGACCGTCACACAGGTCCCCACGCCCGGCGTGGAGTCAATCAGGAGACTCCCGCCGTGCAGCTCCACCAAGTCCTTGGTTATGGCCAACCCGAGGCCGGATCCCTCGTGCTGCCGGGCGTAGCTCCCCTGGACCTGCTCAAAGGGAAGGGTGATGTGTTGCAGGTAATCCGGGGGGATGCCAATCCCCGTGTCGCGCACGACGATCTCTGGCCTGCCCGCAACGACGGCGCAAGACACAGAAACACAGCCCCCGGCTGGGGTGAACTTGATCGCGTTTGACAGGAGATTCAGCACAACCTGCATGACCGCCCGCCGGTCCGCCAGGGCTGTTGAGGCTGACTCCTCGTTCTGCGCCTCACCTTCCAAAATTAAGCGCACGTCAGCCTCCTGCGCAGAGCCTTCCATCATGTGCGCGGCCAGGCGCACTAGCTTACCCAGGTTCACGTTTTCTGCCGTGAGGGTGTACTTCCCTGCGTGAATCTTAGACATATCCAAGATATCACTTATGAGGCTCAAGAGGTGTTGCCCGCTGGCGTGGATGCTGTTGATGTACTCCCCATATCTTTCGGCGCAGAGCGGGCCCAAAAGTTGGGACTGCATAATCTCCGAAAAGCCTATGATGGCATTCAGGGGGGTGCGCAACTCGTGGCTCATGTTCGCCAAAAACTGCGTCTTGGCGGCGCTGGCACGCTCGGCCTCCTCTTTGGCTTCACACAAATCCCTCTCATACAGCACGCGTGCGGTTATGTCTTGCATGATGCCATAGAGAGCAACCACGTCCCCGTCCACATCCAGCTCGCAGCGCCCCTCGCAGCGCACGACACGCAAAGAGCCGTCCCCTTCGTTGCCAAGGCGCATGTCCACCTCATAAGACGCCCGCTCAATCAAAGCGCGCTGGAAAACTTGCAGCAGGCGGTCAGCGTTCTCCGGATCAACTATGGCGCACAAGGTCTCCAGGCTGGGCGTAAAGCTGAGTGGGTCCTGGCCCAGGATGGCGTAGATCTCTGGAGACCAACGCATCTCCGCGTGGCCAATCTTCCAGTGCCAACGGCCCATCCGCGCGATGGACTCAGCCTCGCACAACTCTGCCTGCTTGCGCAAAAGGGCCTGCTCGTGGGCTTTTATGGCTGTCATGTCCCGTCCGATGGCATACGAAACGCCCTGACCGGGGAAAACCTCCCAGCGCATCCAGCGGGCAAGGCCATCCAGGCTCACCATCCGCCCCTCGCAGGCGTAGTGCACGTCAGGATCCATGTCTCCTTGTTGAAGGCTTGCGGCCATGCGGCGCAAAAGGGCCGCGATGCGGGGCCGGTCTTGCACATGAAAGAGAGCGGTAAAGTCGCCGCCTTCGGGCGACGCAAAGTTGCAGGAAAAGTTCGCATTGGCGCGCAGGATGTGCCCCTCGGGCGAGAGGACAACAAGGTTGTTAGGGCTAATCTCCACAAAACGGGTGGTGTCCGTGTCGTTCAGATCTGCCCGCCTAGAGCGGTTTGCGGGCCGGAGCGCAGCCACGGCGACAGGGGCATCTTGAACGGGCAAGGCCATATTGCGGTCACCATATCTGGTTTCGCCGAGGGCTGGGCCTATGCCGCAGCGCCATACCACGCACCTTAGCGCAAATCCAAAACGCTTGACAAGAAATTACGGCCTGCAGCAGGTTATTTTTTCAATAATTTCCTATTTCTGCCCTTTGATGGATAAATTATGCACCCGCAGCGTCCGCCCTCCTGCCCCCGGCGGCGGTGGCGCGCTATAAGGCCCAATGCTTGTCATCTCCCCCCTTACCCTGTGGGCCCCTTACGGCGCGGCTGGCCTCCTCTTTCTTCTGGAGGCTCTCCCCCTCCCCCTGCCGTGGGCAGGGGTCCTGCGCCCCCCGCTCTTCCTGGCCGCAGTGTACTACGCTGCGGTGTATCGCCCCGGACTGGCACCCTTTGCGGGCCTCTTCGTTGTCGGCCTCTTGCGCGACGCACTCATCGGGCTGCCCCTGGGGGCAGGAACCCTCCCCCTCCTCCTGGCCCGCTGGGCCGTGGGGCAGTGGCGCCTCTTGTTCACAAGCCAGACCTTCCTCGCCCTGTGGGCCGGCTTTGCCCTGACCGCCCTGGTCATCACAGTGCTCACCTGGGCCCTGGCCTCTCTCGCGCAGGGCAGCCTGGCCCCGTGGGCCGCGGGCGGCGTTGGCGCAGGGCTGGCCGTAGCCCTCTTTCCTCTCTTAACCCGGTTTTTGCGCCGGGCACTGACCCTCGCCCCGCCCGTTTAAGAGAAAGGGCAAAACGGCCCGCCGCGCCTCGGCGGCCCCCTGGCCGACAGCGACAATGGCCGGAGAGGGGACGCAAAGCCCCGCCGCATCCCGCTCAGCCGCAGCCAGGGTCGTTTCCAGCACACTCTGTGTGGTCAAAGTCGCGTTGGAGACAATCACAACGGCCTCCCCGGGGCTCCGCCCGCCGGCCATAAGGCGGTGCGCAATGGCGGGCAGCGTGCCCAGGGCCATAAACAAGACCAAGGTCGGCGCGCCCAGGGACAAGGCCCGCCAGTTCAGGCCCTCTGGCAGGGCCCCCGTGGCGCAGCGGCCAGAAATGAAGGTGACAGCGGAGCCCACGGCCCGGTGCGTGATGGGCACCCCGGCCCAGCCCAGGCCACCAACGCCGGCGCTCACCCCCGGCACAACCCGGAAGGGGACGCCCGCAGCGGCCAGCGCCAGGGCCTCCTCCGCACCGCGCGCGAAGGTGAAGGGGTCCCCACCCTTAAGGCGCAAGACCTTAAGCCCCGCCCGCGCGGCGGCAACCATCCGGGCCGTTATCTCAGGCTGCTTGGGCGAAGGCACGCCGGCGCGCTTGCCCACGAACGCAAGGGTCGCCCCCGGCCCGGCCAGCGCCAAGACCGCGTCAGACACAAGGGCGTCATGGAGGATGAGGTCCGCCTCCGCCAGGCCCCGCGCGGCCAGGAGGGTCAGCAGACCCGGTGCCCCAGGCCCCGCGCCCGCCAGCCACACTGTCCCGGGTGCAAACGCCGGTAGGTCCATAACCGCACTGTCCCCCTCTGTAGACAAGCGGCCCTTTTAGCGCACCAAAGGTCCGCAAAGAAGGCGCAAAATGGGCCTTTGGTCAGTCCGTCGCCTGTGGACAAGACCGGTGACACCGCGTACAAGGCCGCCCATGATCCCCACCCCCGCTGACGTCCGCGCACTATACAAGACACCTCTGCTAGACCTTGTCCACCGGGCCGCGTGCGTGCACCGCGCGCACTGGGACGCGTCCGAGGTGCAGCTCTGCGCGCTGCAGTCCATCAAGACCGGCGGCTGCGGGGAAGACTGCGGTTATTGCTCACAATCCCGCCACCACGACACGGCGGTGCAGTCCGAGCCCCTGATGGACACCGAGGCTGTGCTGGAGCGCGCGCGGGCGGCAAAGGCTGCTGGCTCCACGCGCTTTTGCATGGGCGCGGCGTGGCGCGGGCCGGCGGGGCCCAGGGCGTTTGCGCGCATATTAGACATGGTGCGCGGCGTGCGCGGCCTGGGGCTGGAGGCCTGCATGACCCTGGGCCAGCTGACGGCCGAGCAGGCGCGCGCGCTGGCCGATGCGGGCCTCTCGGCCTACAACCACAACCTGGACACATCGAAAGAGTATTACGGGCAGGTCGTCACCACCCACACCCACGCGGACCGGCTGGAGACGATTGGGCGCGTGGCGGAGGCGGGTATATCCCTGTGCTGCGGCGGGATCATCGGCATGGGCGAGAGCGCGGAGGACCGCATCGCCCTGCTGCACCGCCTGGCCACGCTGGACCCGCAGCCCGAGAGCGTGCCCATCAACAGGCTCGTGCCCGTGCCCGGCACGCCGCTGGAGGGCGCGGAGCCCCTGGATGTGTTTGAGTGGGTGCGCTGCGTGGCCGTGGCGCGCGTCCTGCTACCCCGGTCGTTCGTGCGCCTGTCCGCCGGGCGGGAGAGCTTGTCGCCCGAGGCGCAGGCCCTGGCCTTCATGGCCGGGGCGAACGCGATCTTCGTGGGCGATACGCTCCTGACCGCGCCGAACGCGGGGGCGGACTCCGACGCGGCGCTGCTGGCTAGCCTGGGCCTTCGTGGCCGGGCGCCGGATGCACGCTCGCCTGTGCAGCGCGAACGCACTCTTTAACTTCCTCAAGATTTCCTGTGGACTCTACCCCGCACAAATCTGCGGCTCTTCGCCAGCATTCTTCATCATCTTGATGTGCGCGAGCTTGTTCTTTTATCTTATCAAGAGGTTGGGTTGTATCAATATCCAGAATTTCTGCAAGTTTCAGCCAATCTTCGTGTGAAGTGTCCACCATAATGGGCCCCCTTTCTCACTAAGGCGGGGCCCCTTTTCCTTGTAGCCCACATTACGGGCCTTTTAAGGCTATGTCAAGCATTTTTGCAGGATTGTGCGCAAAAAGCGCCCCCGGCGTCCTGCGCGGCCCGCACATAGGCGTCATAGCGCCGGGCGATGGCCTGCGTGTGTGGGCCCGGCACGCCGCCGCCCAGGGCGCGCCC
>JAERIN010000017.1 GCA_016757515.1 Alphaproteobacteria bacterium | reverse complement strand
CGATGATCAGGTCTGCAACCCGTCGCGCCGCGTCGGCGTCGCGGTCCGTCACTGCCACGCACGCGCCGGCACCGGCAAAAGTCTCGGCGACGGCATCGGCCGCGCCATCGCCGAGACTTTTGCCGGTGCCGGCGCTTGCGTGGCAGTGACGGACCGCGACGCCGACGCGGCGCGACGGGTTGCAGACCTGATCATCGACGCCGGCGGCAAGGCCGTGGGCGGCTCCTGTGATGTCACCCGGGAGGAGGACCTGCGCGCGGCGGTGGACCTTGCCGTCGCGGCGTTCGGGACCCTGACCACCCTGATCAACAATGCCGGCGGCGGCGGGCCCAGGCCCTTCGACATGCCTATGGCGGATATGCGCCGCGCCTTTGAGCTGAATCTGTTTTCCGTCTTCCGGCTCTGTCAGCTCGCGGTGCCGCACATGGAGCGGGCGGGCGGCGGTACCATCCTCAACATCACCTCCATGGCCGACACCAACACCAACCAGCGGATGGCCTCCTACGCGTCATCGAAGGCGGCCGAGAGCCACTTGACGCGGAACATCGCCTTCGACCTCGGGCCAAAAAACATTCGCGTCAACGCCATCGCGCCCGGTGCGACCCGAACCCAGGCCCTCCAGTCGGTCCTGACCCCGGAAATCGAGGCAAGGATGCTCCAGCGCACGCCCATCAAGCGCCTCGGCGAGCCGGCGGACATGGCCAACGCCGCGCTCTTTCTTTGCTCCCCCGCCGCGGCCTGGGTCAGCGGGCAAATCCTCACCGTCTCCGGGGGCGGCATCCAGGAACTGGACTGAAGCTGTCAGCGTACGCATCTTTGGCGCGGTCGTGGACATCCTGCGGATCGTGGCGCGCTGACCCCCTGCCACCTACCACGTATGCGCGAAGGTCATCGCGCCCCAGGCGCACCCGCTTGTCGTGCTCCTGGCCGTTTACGCCACGGCGTTTGCCTGCGCGGCCGCCCTGTGGTGGGCATCGTTCTCATCAGCCGATAGGGCCCGCGGGCCCGGAGGCGGTATGGATGGGGCATGATTCTGTTCATCCGCCCTGAGCCTCAGGCCACCACCACCGCCCGCGCGCTCCAGGCCCGGGGGCTGCGCGCCCAGCGGGCGAGGTAAGACTCTACCCCCGCGGCCACCTGGTGAAGGTCATTACGGACTCGTCCACCCCGCAGACCGTGGTGCACAGGCGCGCGGCGACGAGGTATGGGTCCGCGTTCGCGCCCGGGCGGCGGTCCTCAAAGTAGCCACAGCCCTTTTGCTCCACCTGCTGCGGGATGCGGATGGACGCCCCCCGGTGCGCCACGCCAGCCTTGAACGTGTTGATGTCGCACGTCTCGTGCAGGCCCGTGAGGCGCTCATCAAGGTCGTGGCCGTAGAGCGCGATGTGCTCCGCGTGCTTTGCCTCCAGGGCTTTGACTGCCGCGTCTATCGCCGCGCGCCCGGTCTTCGGGTCACGGATCTCTTTCGTGGAGAAGTTGGTGTGCATCCCCGCGCCGTTCCAGTCCCCCTTCACGGGCTTGTTGTTCAGGGTCGCGGCGATACCGTGGGCCTCGCCCACCCGATAGAGCAGCCACCGCGCCAGCCAGACGTGGTCGCAGATGGTCAGGACGTCTGCTGTCTCGCTCTTGTCTCCGCGCCAGCCGATCTGGAACTCCCACTGGCCAGGCATGACCTCCGCGTTGATGCCATAGAACATGATCCCCGCGTCCAGGCACGCGCGGGCGTGGTCTTCCACAAGGTCGCGGCCAAAGCACTCCTCTGCGCCCACGCCGCAGTAGTATGGCCCCTGCGGGCCTGGGTACCCGTGCTCCGGCCAGCCCAGGGGCGTGCGGTTGTGGAACAGGGTGTACTCCTGCTCAAAACCCACCCAGGGCGCGTGCTTGCCCGCGCCAGCGTCCAGCACGGCCCGCAACTGCGCGCGGGAGTTGGACAGGTGGTCCGAGCCGTCGGCGTTCTGGACCTCGCACATGACCAGGTAGTTCTTGCCGCCTCGAATGGGGTCGCGGAAGAAGCTCACCGGCTTGAGCAGGCAGTCAGACGCGTGACCCTCCGCCTGCATGGTGGACGAGCCGTCAAAGCTCCACACCGGGAAGTCTTTAAGCTGCGGGGCGTCGGGCAGGTTCAACACCTTTGCCTTTGAGCGCACAAAGCGCGTGGGCACCGCGCCGTCCATCCAGATGTACTCGGCCATAGACAAGGTCATGGGGGCTTCCTCCATTCTTGGTTAACAACAGGTAAGAGGGATAGCGCACACGAGGCCGGAGGCGCAAGGGGGGCCCTGCTCCTACCGCTTAGGCGTGGTGTGAGTGGGGGCCCCCTGGGAGGCCGGCAAGCCAGGCCCGGGGGGGCCTTTTGGGTTTTGGGGGTGTCTGGGGCAATCCCTTTCTCTGTGCCTCCGAATTCCTCTTCCTCTTCCTCTCCCTCTTCCTCTCCCTCTCCCTCTCCACATTCTCCTGCTGCGCAATGATTATCTCGCAAACATCGGTTGGGCTAAGCGAAGTCGGCGTGGCGGGGGATGCTTGATAACCCTGTGGGCCAGGCGCGGCCAGTAAACAAAACAGCCAAACTGCACTGGTTGTCAGCACCGCCCAAGCCCCCCTTCCTACTGCGCATGATACTATAAATTGGGCAGACACGCAAAAAACGGCGCGAGAGGGCTGCTGCGCGATTCTGGCTTTCGCGCTTTCCGTTGTGGGTGCGCACACGGGGTGATTGCAGATCTGGCGCGGTGGGTGTAGAATCGCGCCCATGGAAGAGCAGAACGAGCACCGGCGCTTGGGGGACCTTATTTTGGATGCCCTGGAACTGGCCATAGAGCAGCGGGATGAGGTCGTGGCGGCGCTCCTTCTGCAGGCCCTGGATCTGGCTATGACTCGGGGCGCGGGCGGCAAGGGCTTCACCGAGCGGCGGTCCATGCCGCCGGCGATTGCCCGCGCGCTGGAGCGGCTGGAGGCCTTGCGGCGGGACAAGCAAGCACACTAAGGCGGCGTGGCCCACCAGGTGTCCGTTATGGCGGGGCTCATGGGTGGCATGGCCTGTGGGCGCTGTATGCGCTGGGCCCACCAGGCCAGCCGCCAGTGCGCCAGGTGCCAGCCGGGGATGACATAGGCCCCCTCGCGCAGCAGGCGGTCCAGACCGCGGCAGCGCTGGATGAGGTCTGCTCTGCTGCTCGCGCGGATGATTGCCTCTATGGCCGCGTCCACAGACGGGTCCGCCACCCCTGCGTAATTCCGTGATCCTGGTATGCTGGCCTTGGCCGAGGACCAGAAGTCCCGCTGCTCATTACCCGGGGAGTCTGACTGCGCGAAGGTGGCATAGACCATGTCATAGTCAAACTCCATAAGCCGTTTTTGATACAGGGCCGGGTCCACCGTTCGCATGCGCGCGTCCACGCCGATCTTGCGCCAGTTGGCCACGAGGCCCACGGCCCAGCGGGCGATGGCCGGGGAGTCCAAAAGGACCTCAAAGGCCAGGCGCTGTCCGGCCCGCGCGCGGATACCATCCGGGCCCACGGCCCAGCCCGCTTTGTCTAGTGCCCGCGCGGCGGCGCGCAGGTCAAAGGGCGGGGCAGGGGCCCCGTCCGGCGCGGCGAGTTCGGAGTTTGAGAAGTAGGACACGGAGCGCTTGTAGCGCCCGCCCGCGAAGGCCTGGTTGGCCCAGGCGAAGTCAAACGCCATGGCCAGCGCCCTGCGGGTGGCGGGGTCTCGGAACACAGGGCGACGCGTATTGAAAACAAAGCCGCTCATGCCCTGGGGCTGTTCGTGGGGGATCTCAGTCTTGGTGATCCGCCCATCTCGGACCGCAGGCCCGGTGTAGCCCTTGGCCCAGTTCTGGGCGCTTTGCTCCAGGCGCAGGTCATAGGCCCCGGCCAGGAAGGCCTCCATCGCCGCGCTGTCGTCGCGGTAATAGTCGTATGTGATTCTGCCGAAGTTATACCGCCCTCGGTTCATGGGCAGGCCCGCGCCCCACCAGTCCACGCGCTTCTCATACGATATAGACCGACCTGGCTCGTATTGTTGTACGCGGTAGGGCCCGCTGCCCACCGGATCAGCCAGAGCTGCGTCCGGCGCATAGGCGTGGGCGGGCAGGACGGGCATCTGCCCGAGGATAAGGGGCAGTTCGGCGTTGTCTGGGGCGTCTGTGTAAAACGTCACGTGGTCGCCTGCGGCCTCCACCCGCTCTACGTCTCCATAATAGGCTTTGTAGAACGGGCTGCCCCGACTCATAAGAGTCTCAAAGGTCCAGGCCACGTCCTGGGCCGTCACGGCCTTGCCGTCCGCGAAGCGGGCTTTGGGGTGCATCGCAAAGCGGACCCAGCGCCGATCGGGCGCGACTTCTACGGACACGCACAGCAGGCAGTACATGGTAAAGGGCTCATCATAGCTGCGGACCATCAGGGGCTCATACACCAGGCCTTGCCCCAAGAAGGGCAGGCCCGCTGCTGGGGTGCCCTTGATGCCAAAAGGGTTCAGGCTGTCAAACGTGCCAATGCGGTGCAGGCGCAGGGCCCCGCCCTTGGGGGCATGCGGGTTGACGTAGCCAAAGTGCGCAAAGTCCGGGCCGTATTGCGGCGCGCCGTGCATGGCCAGGGCGTGGAGTGGCTCCGCACGTGCGGGCGCACAGAACGTGGCACACAACAGGGCGAGTGCGAACGCCAGGCGCACCTAACTGCCCTTCTTGGCAATCCCCCGCCCGGTGGTGCGCTCGGCGATGCGGGCAGACTTCCCGCGACGCGTGCGCAGGTAATAGAGCTTGGCGCGCCGGACCTTCCCGCGCCTGACCAGGGCAATTTTTTCCACAAACGGGCTCCACAGGGGGAACACCCGCTCCACCCCCTCGCCCAGGGAGATCTTGCGCACGGTGAACGACGCGTTCACCCCCGCGCCGCCGCGCGCGATGACCACGCCCTCATACGCCTGGAGGCGCTCTCGGCTGCCTTCGCGCACGCGCACGCTCACCCGCACTGTGTCGCCGGGGGAGAAGTCTGGCACTTCCCGCCCTGCGCGCATTTTTTCTAACTCCCGCGCCTCCAGCGCCGCAACCGTGTCCATGGTCCTTGCCTCCCGTGCGTTAAGGGCGCTTTTGTACAGCCCTTGGCCGCGCGGCGCAAGGGGTTTATAGATGGGGCTATGACCACAAACCCCCTCACGGACCCACCGGCCCTGCCCAACGGCGTACCTGCGTTTGACCATATACGCGAGGCGCACTACCTGCCCGCCGTGAAGGAGGGCATCGCCCGCGCCCGGGCGCGCATAGAGGCCGTGAAGGTCGCGGAGCCCTCGTTCCAGGCCACGATTGCAGGGCTGGAAACGGCGGGGGAGGATCTGGACGTCATCGCCAGCGTGTTCTTCAACCAGCTCTCCGCCGTGGGTGGGGACGCCCTGCACGCCCTGGCGGAGGAGGTATCCCCCCTCCTGGCGGACTTTGGGAGCGATGTGGCCCTGGACACGGACCTGTTCGCGCGGGTTAAGGCCGTGTGGGACGGGCGGCAGGCGCTGTCCCTCACGCCGGAGGAGGCGACGCTTCTGGAGGATACGTACCAGGGCTTTGCCCGGAACGGGGCCCTTTTGCCAGAGGACAAAAAGACCCAGCTTAGAGAGATAGACGCGGCCCTGTCTACGCTCGGGCCGGGCTTTATGCACAATGTAGCCAAGTCTGCGGAGGCGTTCACGCTCCACCTGACGCGGGATGATGAGGTCGCGGGGCTGCCCGAATCCGCGTTGGACGGGGCCCGCCACGCGGCGCAGGACAAGGGCCTGGAGGGTTGGCTGTTCACCCTGGACGCGCCCAGCTGTGGGCCGTTCTTGCAGTTCGCGGACCGGCGGGACCTGCGGGAGACCATGTGGCGGGCCTTCGCCTCGCGCGGGTGGGGCGGCGGCACGTACGACAACGGAGAGAACATTCGCAAGACCGTGGCCCTGCGGGCCGAGCGCGCGGCGCTCTTGGGCTATGCCACGCACGCGGACTTTGTGCTAGAGCGGCGCATGGCCGGAAGCGTCCAGGCCGTGTGGGACTTCCTAGACACCCTGAAGGCCGCGTACAGGCCGTCGGCAGAGCAAGAGTTGGACGCGCTGCGCGCGGCCTCCGGCCTGGGTGCGGACCTCATGCCCTGGGACGTGGGGTATTACGCCGAGAAGCTGCGCCAGGAGCGGTTTGCCTTTTCCAGCGAGGACCTGCGCCCCTACTTCCCGCTGGAGCGCGTGCTGTCCGGCGTGTTCGCACACTTTGAAAAGCTGTTCGGTCTGCGGTTTGAGTCCACGGACCGCTACCCCGTGTGGCACAAGGACGTACAGGCCTTTGATGTCTATGACGCCCAGGGCTTCGTGGGCACCCTCTATGGCGACTTCTATCCAAGAACGGGCAAGAAGGACGGCGCGTGGAAAACGACCTACCGCAACCAGGGTCTCCACCACGGACGGGTGGAGCGCCCCGTGGTGGCCATTGTGGCGAACGTCACCAAGCCCACGGCGGACCGGCCCAGCCTCCTCACGCACCGGGAGGTGGAGATTTTGCTGCACGAGATGGGCCACGCGACGCACGCCCTACTGTCCCGCGTGCGGTACCGCTCTCTGGCCGGGACGAGTGTGAAGTGGGACTTTGTGGAACTCCCCAGCCAGTTGCAGGAAAACTGGGCGTATGAGCGCGAGACCCTGGACGCGCTTTCCGGGCACTATCAGACGGGGGAGAAAATCCCGGATGCGCTGATAGACAAGCTCCGTTCTGCGCGGCGGTTTATGGTGGGCACGGCTGGCCTGCGGCAGGTGGCTCTGGCCACCCTGGACATGGCCTGGCACACCGGGCCGGGGGACGTGATGGACATCACCGCCTTTGAAGACGCGGCGGTGGCGGACTGCACCCTGTTCCCCCGCCTGGCAGGCCCGTTTTCTGCGGCGTTCAGCCACATTTTCGCCGGCGGATACAGCGCGGGGTACTACAGCTACAAGTGGGCCGAGGTCCTGGACGCAGATGCGTTCGGCGCGTTCCTGGAGGCCGGGCTGTACGACAGGGACACGGCGGCGCGATTCGTGTCTGAGGTTTTGTCCAAGGGCGGGTCCGAGAGGCCCGAGGTGCTCTTCCACAACTTCCGGGGCCGGGACGCGGACCCCGCTGCCCTCCTCCGGCGCGAGGGCCTGGCGGCCTAGGTGCCTCTGAGCGGGCCTCTGCTGGGCCCCCTTACCTTGAACCCGCAGGCCGAGTGTGGCCTAAAAGGGCACCATGCCTCTGCCCCCACCCACCGCCGTGCTCCTGGACATGGACGGCACCGCTGTGCGCCACAGGGACCCCAGGGTCTTGCACCTCCTAGAAACCCTGGACGATTGGTGCCATGTCGCCGCGCGCCTCTGGCCCTTTGTGCGCCGTGGCCCCCCGCGCCTGTGGGCCCACCGGTTGCTCCACCGCATCCGCCGCAAGGGCGTAGAGGAGATATTAGAGCCCTGTCCGGGCCTTTTCCCCTTTCTTGCGGCCTTGAAGCGCCGGGGCATCCCCTGCGCTCTGGTGAGCAACGGTCTGGGCGAGGGCTATGGGCATGAGGTCCTGGAGGCGTTCGGCCTCGGGCCATATTTTGCCATGACCTTATTTCGGGAGAACGCGCCCAGATCCAAGCCCCACCCTGACTGCCTCCGGGCTGCCCTCGCCGCGATGGGTCTATCGGAGCCGAGCGCGGCGGAAGTCATCTGGGTCGTGGGGGACCGGAGCAAGGATATCCGCGCAGCTCTGGCCCTGGCAGAGGACGTAAGGCCCGCCAGAGTTGTGCCCGTGGCCTATGCGCTGTCCGCCGCGCGCGCTGCCCTGGCCGCAGGCCTTTCTCTTGATAACATAGTGTTTTCCTACGCAGACCTTTTGCGCGTGGTGGAGCGGGGCACTTAGGAAACGTTTTGGGTGCGCCTATGTTCCAGAACTGCGGGTTGTGGGGGCGACAAGGGCCTGGGGGGTGTGATACACTGCACACTGACGCACACTAAGGAGGCCCCGCTATGACCCAACTGCAGCATGTCACCCCCCACCAATTGAAAGAGTGGATGGACAAGGGTATGGCGATTCTCGTGGATGTTCGGCCTTCGGAGGAGTACGAGGATGTCCGCATTGAGGGCTCCATCCTTCTGCCCATGGAGAGCTTGCAGCACGCTATGCTCCCCCACAACCCGGACAAGATTATCGTCTTCCACTGCCACAAGGGGGAGCGGGGGGCCCGCGCGGCGCAGGCGTGCCTAGAGCACGTCCCGCACCGCCGCATCTACTGCCTGGAGGGTGGCATCGGGGCCTGGATAGAGGCCGGCTTCTCTGTGGAGCGGGGGGTAGACCCGGGGCGCCTGTAGCCCCGCTTGCCCCACCGCGCCGCGCTGGGTAGGGTGCGCCCGTGCGTGCTGCTCTCGCTCTGTGTTGCCTCTTCCTCGCGTGCCCGGCCCTGGCGGCGGACCCGGTTATGGAACGGGTGAACAAGACTCAGGTGCTGCGCTGCGGCTGGGTCTCGCACTTCCCTTCCTCCACAAAAAACCCGGACACGGACGCGCTGGAGGGCTATGTCGTGGACCTGATGGAGGAGGCCGGGCGGCGCATGGGCCTGGCCGTGGACTGGGCGCACGAGACCAACTGGCCTCTCGTGGCCGCAGACCTCCAGGCCGGGAAGTGTGACGTGGCTTGTGCGACCTTTTGGTCTAACCCCCTGGCCGCGCGGCATATGCTGGCCACACGGCCTTTCTTGTATCAACCCCTGTTCTTTGTCGTCCGCGCGGGGGACACGCGCCTGGACGCGGGCCTCGCTGCCGCGAACGACCCGGCCTTTACCGTGGCTGTTTTGGAAGGCGACGCGCCGCAGGACGTCTTGCGTGTGTCCTACCCCAGGGCGCGGGTGCACGCCCTGCCTCCAAGCGCAGAGTTTGACCAGCTGTTCCAGGAGGTCGCCTCTGGCAAGGCAGATGCGACGCTGGCCGCCGCGCCGGAGACGGGGCCCTTCCTGAAGAGCCACCCCGGCGTTTTGAAAATCGTGGCCGCGCGCCCGGTGCGGGTCTATGCGAACGCGCTCCAGCTGCCCCAAGGGGCGGTGGACCTCAAGAACGCCCTGGACGTAACCCTGCGGGAGATGGAGATGGACGGGACCACCGCAGCCATCCTGGCCCGCTACGCCCAAGGTCCCCACGATTACCGCTTGCCCGCCAAGCCGTACCACGCGGAGTAGGCTATGGGCGTCTGGGACATCCTGCTAACCTACCACATGGCCTTCGCGCGCGGGCTGCTCGTGACCCTACAGCTCTGCGCCGTTATCTGGGTCGCGGGCCTGGTGCTCGGCGCGGCCCTGGGCGTGGCGGGTTCGGCCTTCCCCCGCGCTGTGGGATGGCCCAGCCGCGCGGCCTCGTTCATCCTGGCGGGCGTGCCCGTCCTGGTGTTCCTGTTCTGGCTCCACTACCCCGCACAGGCACTGGCCGGCGTCGTGATAGACCCCTTCGTCACCGCCGCCGCCACCCTGGCCATCTTGAACATCGTGGGCGTGGCCGACATCGTCCGCGGGGCCCTGGTCGACTTCCCGCAGCAGTACATAACGGCCGCCCGCGTCACGGGCCTGACCCGGTGGCAGACCCTGGCGCGCATCCAGGCCCCCCTCATCCTGCGGGCCGTCATCCCGCCCCTGCTGCTGCTCCAGGTTTCCATGCTGCACATGACGCTGTTTGCGTCCCTGATTTCCGTGGAGGAGATCTTTCGCGCCGCGCAGCGCATCAACGCGCAGATCTACCGCCCCGTGGAGATCTACACCGCCCTGGGCCTGTTCTTCCTGGCCGTGTCCCTGCCCGTGACGGGCCTGGCCCTGTGGCTGCGCGCGCGGTATACACGGGATACGTCGGAGCAGTAAGGAGCCCCCCCTATGCGCACCCTCATCGCCCTGTGCCTGTTCATTTTCGCCGCCGCGCCAGCCCTGGCCGAGAGTGCGTATGACCGCGTGATGCGCACGGGGGAGATTCGGTGCGGGTATGCACTGCAGGAGCCCCTTCTTATGAAAGACCCCAACACGGGGGCGCTGTCGGGGGTTTTCTATGACTACCTGGAGGCCTTGGGCAAAGCGCTGAGTCTAAAGGTCGTATGGGCCGAGGAGGTCGGCTGGGGCGACTTCCCCGCCGCGCTGAACAGCGGGCGCATAGACGCCATGTGTTCGGGCATCTGGCCAACCGCCGGCCGCGCCCGGGTCGTGGACTTCACCGCCCCCGTCTACTTCAACGCCATCAACGCCTACACCGGCGCGGGCACCACCCGGTTTGACGGGAACCTGTCCGCCATCAACGACCCCGGCGTCACCATCGCCACCATGGACGGGGAGATGTCCTCCATCATCGCGGCCGCGGACTTCCCGCGCGCCCGGACGCTCGCGGTGCCGCAGGTGGCGTCCCTGCCGCAAATCCTGGTGAACGTGGCGCGCGGCAAGGCCGATGTGACCTTCACGGACACGGCCACCGCAGCCGGGTTCATGGCCCACAATCCAGGTGCCCTGCGCATGGTGGAGGGCGGCGCGGGCGTGCGCGTGTTTGGCAACACCATCGCCATCGCGCGCGGGGCGCACGACCTGAAGGCCATGCTTGACACCGCAAGCGGGGAGCTGCACCAAAGCGGGGTGATAGAGCGCATTTTGCAAAAGCACGAGACCTATCCGGGCAGCCTGCTGCGCGTGGCCAAGCCGTACGAAACGCCCGCGCCATGACGCTTGAGGCGCGGGGTGTGGAACGGTCAGAGCAGCTCGGCTTGCAGTTTGGTATCATGTATGCTGCACTGTGAAATGAAAAAAAAAAGGAGACACCCCCCCCATGCGTACCTTCATCGCCCTGTGCCTGCTTATCTTCGCCGCCGCGCCAGCCCTGGCCGAAAGCGCCTATGACCGCGTGATGCGCACTGGGGACATTCGGTGCGGGTATATCGTCTACCCGCCCGAGATGGTGCGCGACCCAAATACGGGCCAACTTTCGGGTAGCGTTTATGAAATTGTGGAGGCCGCAGCAGAACGTGCAGGCCTTACGGTGCAATGGGTAGAAGAGGTTCCCATGACCACCATGTTTGAGGGTCTTCATAGTGGGCGGCACGACGCTCTATGCTCTGGCCTCTATGAGAATGCTGCGCGCGCCCGGGCAGTTGTGTTCGCTGTTCCGGTGAACTATGGCGTGACCTATGCCTTTGCCCGTACGGACGACACTCGCTTTGATGATGACCTGGCGACTATAGATGATTCCAGCATAACCATTGCGGTCATAGACGGGGAGATCGGCCAAGCCATAGCATCGGCCCGATTCCCCCGGGCGCGCACTCTGGCCCTACCGCAGCTGTCCGATAACAGCATGGTTTTGGAGAGTGTGGCCACAAAAAAGGCCGATGTGGCCTTCCTGCAAAAAGCAAACGCTGCTCCATTCCTGGCCAACAACCCAGGCAAAGTAAAGGTCGCTGGGCCTGGGCCGGTGCGTACTTACCCCGCGCCGCCAATGGCATTTGCCCCGGGTGAGTTGCGCCTCAAGTTTCTTATGGACGCTGCGCTGCGAGAAGTATTGCTTGACGGGACTGTGGAGCGCATTGTGCACAGCTACGACCCAGAAGAGCAGTCCTATCTTTTGCCTGCCCGACCTTATCAACAGTAAGGGGTATCGCCTGATGCGCGTGGCCAAGCCGTACGAAACGCCCGCGCCATGACGCTTGAGGCGCGGGGCGTGCATAAGTCCCTGGGCGGGCAGGCGGTGCTGCGCGGGGTGGATATTGTGATAGAGCCGGGGCAGATCACCTGCCTCATCGGGCCCAGCGGGTGCGGCAAGACGACCCTCCTGCGCGCGCTGGCGTTTCTGGACCCCCCGGACGCGGGCGCCGTCACCCTGGACGGCGCGCCCCCCGCGCGGCCCCCGTGGCCGGACGTCACCGCGGTGTTCCAGAGCCTGTTCCTGTGGCCGCACCTGACCCTGCGGGAGAACATTATGCTCCCCGCCCGCCGCCGCAACCCGAACGCGCAGGCGGACATGCGGGGCCTGGCCGCCCTCCTGGACATGGAGCACTTCCTGGACAAGCACCCGAACCAAGCCTCCGGCGGGCAGCGGCAGCGGGCGGCCCTGGCCCGCGCGCTTATCTTGGGCCCGCGCTATGTCCTGCTGGACGAAATAACCTCCGCCCTGGACCTGGAGCAGTCGGCCAAGATCCTGACCAAGCTCACCCACCTGCGGGAGCGGGGGATGGGCGTGCTCCTCATCACGCACGCGCTGGCGTTCGCGCGACGGGCGGCGGATCGGGTGGTGTTCATGGACGCCGGGCGCGTGGCCGAGGCCGGGGGGCCGGGCATCCTGGACAGGCCCGCCACACCCCGCCTTGCGGCCTTCCTTGAGGGCGCGGGGCTGTGCTAGACCTCTACGACTTTTTTATGTTGACAAAAGGCGATCTGGGGTATAAACAGAATATCTGTATACCTTTTTCAAAGCAGGAGACACGCCCATGACACGCCCCCCCCCCGCAGATGAAACAAGTACCGCAGGTTCTGCAAGGTCTAAGTTCGCAGAATTGAGCGGCATGTCCCTCGCTCTTAGAAACTTGAGGGCTGCATATAGAGCTTCTAAAAAAACTTATAATTTAGGATTTGCTGCCATAATGGTTGCGGAGGTCCGTCGTTTTGTTCGCGATGAAAACCCCGCGCAAGACCAGGCTGATCTATGGTGGGACAGAGCTACGCAGGCCTTCGAAAAAGAGGCTGATGAATTATTAGCGATAGAGCCAAATAAAGAATATCCGCTTGATCTCATTCTGAGGGATTTCGAAGATTTTCTATGCCGCACTTGCATGCACAATGTGGGAAACGCGATACAGCCAAACATAGTTCGGACCGCGAGCCTTGCGCCAAAGCGCTTACAGGGTCGCATTAGGGCTGCGGAGCGGCGCGTGCAGGACAAGTTTGCGCTTATAAAAGCAGCTCTCGAAACCGAAGAGTCCCCCAATCCGGGTCAAGAGTAGCCCTTTGCGGGGCGGGGGCGGGGTGTGCTAGACCTCTTCCATGACCTATGACCTTCTGATCATCGGCGGTGGGCCCGGGGGGTACGTGTGCGCCATCCGCGCGGCCCAGCTGGGGATGCGTGTGGCGGTTGCGGACGCCCGCGCGCGCCTGGGCGGGACGTGCCTGAACGTGGGGTGCATCCCCTCCAAGGCCCTGCTCCACGCCTCCGCGCGGTACGAGGAGGCTGCGGGGGGACACTTGGCGGCTCTGGGCGTGAAGGCAAAGGCGACTTTGGACTTGCCCGCGATGATGGCGCACAAGGACGGGGTGGTGCAGGCGAACGGGCAGGGGATAGACTTTCTGTTCAAGAAGCACAAGATTGCGAAACTGACTGGCGCAGCGCGCATTCTCAAGCCCGGCCTTGTGGAGGTGGATGGGGCGCAACACGCGGCGGAGCGCGTCGTTATCGCCACAGGCTCTGTTCCCATGGATCTGCCCGGCGTGCCGGTGGACGAAGAGCGCATCGTGACGTCCACCGGGGCCCTGGCCCTGGACAAGGTTCCCGGCACGCTTGCCGTCGTTGGCGCGGGGGCAATCGGTCTGGAAATGGGCACCATCTGGCACCGCCTGGGGGCCAAGGTGCAGGTGGTGGAGTTCACGGACGCCCCCCTGCCGGGTATGGACGGGGCCTTGCGGGCCGAGGCGCGCAAAATCCTTGAGAAACAGGGAATAGAGTTTACGTTCTCATCCAAAGTGACAGGCGCAAAGGCCCGGCCAAAGGGCGTCACCTTTACTGTAGAAACAGACGGTAAAGCACTGGAAAACAAGGCTGATGTCCTTTTGGTCTCTGTGGGCCGCCGGGCGTACACGGAGGGCCTGGGCCTTGCGGACCTGGGCGTGACCACAGACGCGCGGGGGCGGGTGCCCGTGAATGACCGGTTTGAGACGAATGTCCCCGGCGTCTACGCCATTGGGGACGTGACTCCAGGCCCCATGTTGGCCCACCGGGCAGAGGAGGACGGCGTGGCCCTGGCGGAGATTCTGGCCGGGCAGGCCGGGCATGTGGACCACGCCCTGGTCCCCGCGGTGGTCTACACGGAGCCGGAGATCGCAGGGGTTGGTGCGACGGAGGAGGCCCTGAAAGCCCAGGCCGCGCCGTACCGCGTGGGCACCTTCCCCTTCGCCGCGTCGGGCCGCGCCCGCGCCGTGGCCGCCACCCAGGGCTTTGTGAAGGTCCTGGCGCATGCAGACACGGACCGCATCCTGGGCGTGCATATCATCGGCCCCGCTGCGGGGGAGATGGTGGCCGAGGCCGCCCTGGCCATGGCCATGCACGCAAGCGCGGAGGACGTTGCCCGCACCTGCCACGCGCACCCGACGCTGTCCGAGGCCCTGAAGGAGGCCTGCCTGGCCGCCTCGGGTATCGGTGCCATCCACGCCTAGGGCCACAGGCCCAGCGCGGCCCAGTGGCGGATCTGATGCAGCAGGCTCTCCACCGTGTCCCCGACGAGGCTCCACCGGCCCGTGGCGACCTCAAGCAGGGCGTTGTAGTTGCACACCGTGGTGTAGAAGTGCACCCGGCGCAGGTCCACGGGTATACCGGTCAGGGCCGTGTAGTGCTCCACCACGCGGCTCGTCAGGTCGGGGGAGATGGTGTTCAGGGGGTGGAAGTCCGCGTGCCGGTCGCCGGTGCCGCAGTCCGCGAAGTCGTACAGGCCCACAAGCCGCCCCGCGCCCGCGTCAAAGGCCATGTTCTGCCCGTGGGCGTCAAAGTACCCGAACACCATGTCTTTCGGCGCAACCTCCAGGGACTCGTACGCCGCCATGGCCTGCGCGAAGTGCGCGGCCAGGTCGGGCGGGATGACCCCAGGCGCGGCGGCGTGCAGGGCCTCAGGGGAAAGGTACCAGGGCCAGGGCTCCGCGCTCCCCAACGGCCCCAGGCGGGGCGTGGCGGCGTGGAGGGCGGCAAAGAACTGGACCAGGGTGGCGGCCATGGAGTCCTTTTGCGTTTCGGACAGGGCCCCATAGACCTCGGGCGTTAAGTGCTCACCGGGAATCTTTCGGTGCCAGGCGAACGGGTACGCCCCCGCCTCCACCACCACGGGGTGCGGCGTGGCCAAATCCGGGAAGGCGGGCAGGGCCGTGCACACCGCCGCCTCCCGCCGCAAGGCCTCCAGGGCCCCCGCATCGCGGGGCAGGCGCACGATAACGGCCCCAAAGTCCACCGCATAGCTGGCATCCCCCGTGGGCAGCGCCCGCGCCGAAGCCGCATCTAGCCCCGGCACATACGGTGCAACCTCTCGCCCCAAAAAGGCCGGGGTCAGGGCAGCGTGGTCGGGGACGAAGGGCATCTTTGCGCGTTTATAGAGCGTCAGGTTGGTAGGCGCTATCCAGGGCCCTCGCGGCGTAGTACACTCGACTCATGCGCGTCGTTCTTATCGCCCTTGCGCTTCTTGCGTCTGCCCCGGCCTTCGCGGAGTCGAAGCAGGTTCCCTACTGGTGGGGCTGGTGGGGGGCGGAGCACTGGGGCGCGGACCTGTTTGCGCCCTATGCGGACCCGCCTATGGTGACGCACGGCCAGCGCTGGGCGGATGACCCCTTCACCCCACAGGACTGGGTCCGCGCCTACCCCAGCCGCGAGGCCTTTGTCTCCGCTCTTCAGGCGGCTGATATCGTGACTGGCCTGCGCGAGCGGGACGGGGTGCCGACGTTCATCACTGGTGCCAGCTATGCGGACCTTTCGCCCCGGGACCGGGCCCGCCTGGCGCAGACTCTGGGCGCGCTCTATGGCAACACGGCTCCGGGCGGGCCAGGCGCGTTCCGCATCGTGGACGGGACGAGTGGGCGGACCCTCGGCCTTTACACGAAGGCCGGATTCCAGACGCACTAGGCCCGCTGTCCCCGCCTTTGCCACAGTTTTGTCGCAGCGAAGAAGGGGGCAGGGACGGCCTCCGGACCAGGCAAGCGTTAAAGCCTCTTGCGCCCTGGGCCGTTTGGCCCTACGCCTTTGACCCATGTCCCGCATAGGCACCGTGTTTGCGAAGCTGAAAGGCCAGCGCCCAGCGCTTGTCACCTTCACCATGGCCGGGGACCCGGATGGCCCAGCGGCCCTGGACCTGCTTACGCGCCTGCCGGGCGCGGGGGCGGATATCCTGGAGGTGGGGATGCCCTTTTCAGACCCCATGGCGGACGGCCCCGCCATCGCCGCTGCGGGCCGCCGTGCCCTGGACGCCGGGGCCACCATGGCCGGGACCTTGGGGATGATCCGGGACTTCCGGGCGCAGGACGCTAAGACCCCGGTGGTGCTCATGGGGTATGTGAACCCCGTCTTGGCCTATGGGGTGCAGGCGTTCTGCCGGGACGCGGTCCGCGCGGGGGCGGATGGCCTTCTCCTGGTGGACCTCCCGCCGGAGGAGGGGGGGGAGGTCGCCCCGGCAGCGCGCGCGGCGGGCCTGGACCTCATCCGCCTTGTCGCGCCCACCACGCCGGAGGCGCGGGTACCCACGATCCTGGCTGGTGCGGGCGGGTTTGTGTATTACGTCTCTATAACGGGCATCACCGGGGCCGCAGCGGCGGACCCTGATGTCGTGAGGACAAACATAGCTGCCCTGAAGCGCCGCACGGCCCTGCCCGTGGCCGCCGGGTTCGGCATCAAGACCCCGGCGGATGTCCGCGCCCTGGCCGGGGCCGCTGACGCCGTGGTTGTCGGCTCTGCCCTGGTCACGCTGTTCCACGAGGAGGGGCCCAAAGCGGCGCTGGACTTTGTGTGGACCCTGGCCGACTCCCTGCGCCCGGCCCGATCCAAGGAAGTGCGATAAAAAGGCGCCCTGGGCTAATCGTCCATCCCTTCAAACAGGAGGGTGGAGATATACCGCTCCGCGAAGGAGGGTAGGATGACCACGATCTGCTTGCCCTTGTTCTCCGGACGCTCGGCCAGGGTATAGGCTGCAGCCAGAGCAGCGCCGGAGGATATCCCGCATGGCAGGCCCTCCACGCGCGCGGCCTCCCGCGCGGCGGCGAAGGCCGTGGCGCTTGACACCTTTAGCACCTCGTCCACAAGGCCGGTGTCCATCACGGATGGCACAAAGCCCGCGCCTATGCCCTGTATCTTGTGCGGGCCCGGCTCCCCGCCCGAGAGCACGGGGCTCTCCGTCGGCTCCACAGAGACCACGCGCAGACCGGGCTCCCTGGCCTTCAAGACCGCCGCGCAGCCCGTCACCGTCCCTCCGGTGCCCACGCCCGCGACCAGGATGTCCACCGCGCAGCCCGTATCGGCCCATATCTCTTCCGCCGTAGTCTCCCGGTGGATTCTCGGGTTCGCGGGGTTGTCGAACTGCCCGGGCGTGTGCGCGTGCGGCGTGGAGGCCACCAGCTCCGCCGCCTTTGCTATCGCGCCCTTCATGCCCTTGTCCGCCGGGGTCAGGACCAGCTCCGCCCCCAGGTAGCGCAGCATCTTGCGCCGCTCCACGGACATGCTCTCGGGCATGGTCAGGATAATGCGGTAGCCCTTGGCCGCCGCCACGAAGGCCAGGGCAATGCCCGTGTTCCCGCTCGTGGGCTCAATCAGGACGGTCTTGCCGGGGGTGATTTTGCCCGCGCGCTCGGCCTCCTCCAGCATGGCAAAGCCGATGCGGTCCTTGACGGACGCCAGGGGGTTGAAGAACTCCAGCTTGGCCAGGATGTCCGCCTGGAGGTCCTTGGCCTTGGTCAGGCGCGGGAGGCGCACCAGCGGCGTTGCGCCGATGGTGTCCAGGATGCTGTCGTACACGCGGCCCCGCGCGCCGCGCGTTTTGAGCAGGGGCTCTGGCCCCTCGGTCTGAAGCGATTCGAATACGATGGTCATTAATGCGGCCCTTTCTTCTAATTATTGCACGAATCTGCGATCAATATATTCCATATAACGAAAATGACTGGACTCAAGAATACAACCAATACAGCTAACCGAAAAACTATAAAACCACAAACACGCAAAGGTGTGTTTTCCCAGGAAATATATTGCGGATTTTGAGTCGCATCTTCTTCCCAGTCCGTAACATCAATATTTTCACCTTTATATATTTTTATAATATCTATATACATACTCCTACTCCATGCTATCGGAAAAAGTATGTATAATAAAATTACAAGTATTAAAGACAGGCTCTTTATAAGGCCTATTTCTGATAAATAATCTAGCATAATACTAACTGCGCGTTTTAAGCGGGGGCTCGGGCCCCCCGGTCTGAAGCGATTTGAATACGATATTTGTTTTTTATATCTTTAAATAATCAAAAAAAGAATCAGCACACTTTTGAAGGACTTAATAAGTATAGTATAATAAAATAGGGTGCAGCTATCCAAAACCCCAGAAAGAGAAACTTAAAGAATATAAAATAAATAACATGCCATGGCGCACTTGACCAGGTTATGGTTTTTTTGGTTCCAGTGCCCCAGTTTGATGCACAAACGTCTTTTCCATTTTTTATATTTAAAATGTCTCGATACAATTCTTTGGCAAAACCAAAAAGAGCGAGAGACCAAATCGGAGCCATAAAAAGCAAAACAAAAAATCCAAAGGGGCTTATATGATCCAGGGCTTCTTTTATCATAAATGCGCTAATCCCCCTCCCCGGGCTTCTCGGAGAAGAACCGCTTGAACTTGTCCGTCTCCCCGCGCATCTTCTCCGCGTCCGGCAGGGGCATGCTCTCGTTCTTGGCCGTGATGTTCGGCCAGATCTCAGAATACGTCCGGTTGACCTCCAGCCACGGGCCCGCGCTGGGGTCGCTGTCGGGCACGATGGCCTCCACCGGGCACTCCGGCTCGCACACGCCGCAGTCAATGCACTCGTCCGGGTTGATGACGAGCATGTTCTCCCCCACATAGAAGCAGTCCACGGGGCAGACCGCGATGCAGTCCCCGTGCAGGCAGTTGATGCACTCTTCTTTCACGACATAGGTCATGCGCAGCCCCCCTTTGTGTGTTAACAGGGGGGACACCCTAAGCCCAGAAAGGCTGTTTTGCAACAGGACACCGCCCTCATCCTCCGCCCCGTTTTGTCGGGGGACCCTCGCCAGGCGGAGGCCGCGCTGGCCGAGGCTGTGGGCCTGGCGCTGGCGATAGGCGTGGAGGTCTTGGAGGCGCGCAGCGTCTTGGTGAAGCGGCCTCGGGCCGCCACCCTCCTCCAGTCTGGGCAGGTGGCGGAGGCTGCGGCGTTTGTGGCCGCGCACGGGCCTGCGGTGGTGATTGTGGACGGTACCCTGACCCCCGTGCAGCAGCGCAACCTGGAAAAGGCCCTGTTCGCAAAGGTGATAGACCGCACGGGGCTGATCCTGGAGATATTCGGGGAACGCGCCGTCACAAAGGAGGGCCGGGCGCAGGTGGAGCTGGCCGCGCTGGAGTACCAGCGCTCGCGCCTTGTGCGGTCGTGGACGCACCTGGAGCGGCAGCGCGGCGGCGCGGGCTTTATGGGTGGCCCGGGGGAGCGGCAGATAGAGCTGGACCGGCGCCTTCTGGCGCAGCGCATCGCCGGACTGAAGAGAGAGATTGCGGAGGTCCGGCGCACGCGGGGCCTCACGCGGCATGCGCGTGCGCGGGCCGGCCTGCCCGCGGTGGCCCTGGTGGGATACACAAACGCGGGCAAGTCCACGCTGTTCAACGCGCTGACCGGGGCGGGAGTGGAGGCGCGCGACGCGCTGTTCGCCACGCTGGACCCCACGGCGCGGCGCGTGCGCCTGCCCGGCGGGGACGCGGTTTTCACAGACACGGTGGGCTTTATCGCGGACCTGCCCACGCAGCTGGTGGCCGCGTTCCGCGCGACGCTGGAGCAAGTGCTGTTCGCGGACGCGATTGTGCACGTGGTGGACGCGGCCCAGGCGGACGCGGACCAGCAGCGCGAGGATGTTATAGAGGTCCTGGAGGAGATGGGTATTGCCTACCGCCGCGATGCGCGGATCGTGGAGGTTTACAACAAGGCCGACCTTCTCGCGCCAGAGGCCCGTGCGGCTCTCGAGGCCCGCTGCGCCCGGGCGGAGGTCCCCGCAGTGGCTCTGTCTGCGGCGCGGGGTGGGGGCCTAGGTGCCCTTTTGGCTCTGGTGGACGAGGTCTTATCGGGCGGACGGACGGACCATGACATACGGCTGAGTCTCAGCGAGGGGCGGGCCCTGGCCTGGCTTTACGCCCACGGGCAAGTCCTGGCGCGCGAAGACACGGACGATGGCATAGCCCTGCGTGCGCGCCTGACCCCCGCAGCGTGGGGGAGGTTCCAGGCCGGGTTTGGGGCGCGGTAGCGCAGCGCAGAGTCACAGAATCAAGTATCACGGGGCATTCATGTCGTATGCATGTCCGACGGCATCCATATGATTGTCGCACCAGCCATTCGGCTCGCCAGGATTGTACGTGCAATACGCATGTATAATGGGCCCCTTCACAAGGTAAAGGAAAAGAAAAAATGAAAGAGGGATGGTCAATTTCATACTACACACCTATATAGGCGATCGCGCTGCAAAATCAACCCCATGTTACCCCGATTTCAGGCTTTTTTTGCGTGGCCCTTTGCGGCCAACCCGGCGGTGGTTCCGGGCGGGGCCTGTGTGCACGTAGCCACTAGGCACCCAGCCTTGGGACTCTGCCAGGCCTCTTTTCTGACGCATCCAGCCCCCTGTTTGCACCCCTTGCCAGGCTGCGCTCTAGGGTCCTATCATCCCCCCATGCGCAGCGTGGCCCTCTTTGTGTGCGTCGCCCTTGTTCTCGCGGCCTGCTCGGGCGGGCGCGGGCCGGAGGTCGGCCCTGGCGTGGGGGGGGCCCAGGCCCATGCCCAGTCCGAGGCTGAGGCGGCCTGGATAGCCTCTGGGGGGTCTGTGCAACGCCTGGACATAGGTACGGCGACGCCTACACCTCTGCTGCCCGAGGACGGCTACGCCTGGCCAGGGGAACCCAGCGTGGTGCTCTTTGCGCCCATAGAGCCCGCGCCCATAGAGCCTGCACCTGCGACGCCTCCCCTGTCTTTACTGGCTCCTGCGGTGGAGGAAGTGAGCGCGGACCCGCCCCGGCCGCCGCCTCAGGTGGTCTGCGTGCCTGGCATGTCCCAGGCGGAGGGTTATGCTGTGTTTTTCGCCATGGGGTCTGCGGTCCCCGGTGCTGAGGGTGCCCAGGTGGTGGAGGAGGCCGCGGCCCTCTGGCGTGCGGGCCTTACGCCGCGCCTTACGCTCACCGGCTACGCGAGCCCGGAGGGCCTCCCCGAGGCGAATCTGGACCTTTCCGCCCGCCGTGTGGTGGCCGTGGCTAAGGCCCTTCAGGGCCGGGGCGTGCCCTTGTCTGCCATGATGGTCCGGGCTCTTGGTTCTGCGCATGCGCCCCCCGGCACGGACGCGGACGTGGAGGCCCTGCGGCGCGTGGATATCGCCCTGAGCCCCACAGAAGAGGGTGCGTAGAGGGGGCGCACATTGCCCCCCCTCTTGCCGCGCGTGTCTCCACTCGCTACCATCCGGGGAGCGCGACGCAGACCGCAGGGGCAGGGACCCCTTCCCCCGGCGGATATAAGCAATATATGCACGATTATGCACGATAAGGAGACCAGAGAATGCCCAAAGCAACCCCCCCCCTGCGCATTGCCCTGGCCGGGCTTGGCACTGTGGGCGGCTCTGTTTTCCGCCTTTTGCAGGACCATGCCGACCTGATAGAGGCCCGCGCCGGGCGGCGGGTGGAGGTCGTGGCCGTGTCCGCGCGGGATAAGGGCAGAGAAAGGGGTTTAGACCTTTCCTCTTGCACCTGGACGGACAAGGCCGAGGACCTGGCCGACCTTGAGAATGTGGACGTGGTGGCCGAGGTTATCGGCGGGGCTGATGGTTCCGCCCGGGCCCTCGTGGAGTCTGCGCTTGCCAGGGGTCTGCCCGTTGTGACGGCGAACAAGGCCCTCCTGGCCACCCACGGGGCGGCCCTGGCTGCCCTGGCGGAGTCTAAGGGTGTGCCCCTTCTGTGGGAGGCTGCGGTCGCCGCCGGCGTGCCTGCCGTCAAGGCCATGCGCGAAAGCCTTGCTGCAAACCGCGTCCGGCGCGTGGCCGGCGTTCTGAACGGGACGTGCAATTACATCATGGCTCGGATGGAGGCCGAGGGCGCGGACTATGAGGACGTCCTCATAGACGCCCAGATGCTGGGCTATGCCGAGGCGGACCCAAGTTTTGATATAGACGGGCAGGACGCTGCCTGCAAAATCGCCCTCCTTGCGGCCCTGGCCTTCGGCGTCCGCCCGACTCTCGCGGGCCTCTCAGTCCGGGGCATCCGCACGGTGGACACCGCCGATATCCGCTTCGCCGGGGAGCTGGGCTATGCCGTCCGCCTGCTGGGCCTGGCCGAGCAGGCCTCCAGCGGGGCCCTGTCAGGGGGGGTGGAGCCTTTCCTTATAGCGCGGGACCACCCCCTGGCAGGGGCACCGGGTGCACACAACGCCGTTCTGGTGGAGGCCGATCCTGTGGGCAGGGTCTTGTTTGAGGGGCCGGGGGCCGGGGGCGGTGCCACGGCCAGCGCCATCGTGGGCGACCTTATGGACATAGCGCGCGCCTCCGCCGCCGGGGCCCGGGTTCCTCCCGCCTTCGGCTTGCCCGCCGGAGATCTGGCTGATGCCCCGTGGGAGTCCGAGGGGACCACCGCCGCCTGCTTTTACATGCGCCTGACCGTCACGGACGCGCCGGGGGTCATCGTGGCCATCTCTGCCATTTTGCGCGACGAGGCTATCTCCATAGAGTCCTTCCTGCAGCATGGGCGGGACCCAGGGGGCGCTGTCTCCCTTGTTATAACCACGTACGAGGCCCCCAGAGCCGCCATGACTCGCGCTATGGGTGTTATCGCCCGACTGCCCACCGTTCTCGCCCCGCCACAGGTCATCCGCATCTTGCGGGGAGCCTGATTCCTTGGGCCGTAGAAGACTCCAGACCCACCAGGGGATGGAAAGCCTGGCGCGCGGCGTGGTAGGAGAACCGAGTCATTTTCGTGCCATCACCACCGATCGAGTCTCATGCGTCTTCTCTTCCTTGGCTTTGTCCTGATATCCTGCTTTCCGGCCTGCGGAATCCTGCCCCGGCAGGGTCCCATGACGCGCAGCGTTGAATCCGGGACCAACGCCGCACCAGAGGCCGGGCGGGACTATGCCCTCATCCCGATAGACGCCAAAGCCGTGGCACGCCTGGGCCCCCGCGTGCTAGAGCCTCTCTCGGACGATCTGGGCCAGTCCATGGCGGGGCGGTCTGCGCGGACGCTGGCCCCTGGGGATAGCCTGTCCATTATGGTCTGGGAACCCGCGCCTGACGGCTTGTTTTCCAGCGCTGCGGGGTCAAGCGGCGCGGTGCCCATAGAGGCTGCGGTTGATGAGGCTGGGCGCATTTTTGTGCCGTACATAGGCCGCATGACGGTGGCGGGGCAGAGCGTAGAGACGGTGCGAGGGCGCATCACCAGGGGCCTTGCGGGCAAGGCCGTGGACCCGCAGGTCCAGGTGGCCCTTATGGGGCAGGAGGGGCACATGCTCTCCGTCTTGGGCGACGTGGCCGCGCCGGGGCGCTATCCTATTCCGCCAGGTGGCCTGCGCCTCTCGGAGGCTGTGGCCCTGGCTGGCGGGCCAAGGGGTGCCAGCTATGCCTCTGAGGTTTCCGTCATCCGCGAGGGCAGGCGGGCCACGGCACAGATGGACGACGTTCTGGCTCGCCCGGCGAATGACGTCTGGCTCGCGCCCAGGGACACCATCCAGGTGCGCGAAAAAAAGCGGGCCTTCTCGGCTTTTGGCGCGGTGGGCACACCTGGCCTTGTGCCCTTTGAGTCAGAGGACGTCTCCCTGGCCGAAGCGCTGGCCTTTGCAGGAGGCCTGTCCGACAACTGGGCCGACACGGGTGGTGTGTTCTTGTTCCGGTTTGAAGACCCAGACCGCCTGGCCGCTGCGGGTGCCCGGGTGCCCGCGGTGGGCTCCCGGGGGGCACCGGTGGTGTACCAGATGGACTTCGCGTCCCCGGGGGCCATGCTCCTCGCGCAGGACTTTGCTATGCGGGACAAGGACGTTCTCTACGTGGCCAACTCTGTCGGGGCCGAGTTCCGTAAGTTCCTGCTCAGTTTTGTGACGCCCATCTTCTCCACGACGCAGTCTCTCAACGCTGTGGGGAAATAGGCCCCCATGCAGCCCGCGTTTACCCTCGCCACCCTACCCACCTTTATGACCACTGGCACCTTTCCCGCACGGGCCATAGAGGCGCTCGGCGGGCCGGGGGCGGCCCTGTTCGTGGGTGGCTGCGTGCGCAATGCCATCCTGGGCCTGCCCGTCACGGACGTGGACGTGGCCACAACCCTGCTGCCCCAAGAGGTCACACAGGCCTTGCGGCGGGCCAAGATAGGCGTCGTGCCCACGGGCCTCGCACACGGGACGGTGACGGCGGTGGAGAAGGGGGCGCACGTGGAGGTGACGACCCTGCGGCGGGACGTGACCACAGACGGGCGGCGGGCCACTGTGGCCTTCACCCAGGACTGGAGCGAGGATGCGGCCCGGCGGGACTTCACCATGAACACCCTCCTGGCGGCCCCGGACGGGCGCGTGTTTGAGCCCCTGGGCGGAGGCCTGGCAGACGCCCGCGCGGGGCGCGTGGTTTTTGTGGGAGACCCGGCCCGGCGGATCGCGGAGGACAGACTCCGTGTACTGCGCTTTTTTCGCATGCACGCGCTCTATGGCCGAGGGGAGCCGGACGCACAGGCCCTGGCGGCCTGCCGGGAGGCTGCCGAGGCGCTGGATTCGCTTTCGCGTGAGCGGGTGACCGCAGAAGTGATCAAAATCCTGGAGGGCGCTGCCGATCCAGGCACGGCGGCGGCCCGCATGTGGTCTTGCGGCGTCCTTACGGCTCTGTGCGGCGGTGCTGGGGCTTCTGCCCTTCTTACCCGCTTGACCACGCTCCAGACGCAGCACGCGGCACCAAGTCTGCCCGCCCGCCTTTATGCTATGGCTGGGGGCACCCGCGCCCTGGAGGCGCATTTACGTTTGCCCAAGGCCGCTCTCCGCGCTGTGGCGGTGCTGGAGCGTTGTGCCCACGGCCCGGCCATAAGCACGCCGAGAGCTGCCCGCGCCGCCACTTACCGCCACGGGCGGGAGGCCGCGGTGCAAATCGCGCTTGTCCAGTCTGCAGCCGGGCGCGTGCCCCCGGACGCCCTTCTCGCCGTGCTGGACAGTGCCCAGCATTGGCCCATACCGCGCTTCCCTCTGACTGGCCATGATCTTATCGCCCAAGGCGTTCCCCCTGGCCCTGCCCTGGGCCGCGCCCTTACGGAGGCTGAGGCCGCCTGGGTGGATGGGGATTTTGGGGCGCTTTAGCGCCTCTCGTCTTCCCGTGCCCCTGCCAGGGCAGCCAACTCGCGGACAAAGGCACCCGCAGAGCCAGAATATGGGGGGTGGCCCACCCCGGCACCGAGGGTCTCGGCCACGAGGCGCGTCAAGACGGGGGAGACGTGCCCCCCCGTGCTGTCGCGCTCGATCGCGGCTGTCAGGGCCGCCCCAGCTTTGCGGTGGGCCCCCACTCTGGCCAGGTCTTGGGCTGCGGCGCGCTTTTGCTCTTCCCATGCCAGGAGGGTACGTACATCCTCCAGAACCCAGGCTGGGGCCTTTGGCCCCAGGCCGAGACTCAAGACACGGTCTACAGTCTGGGCTCGGTGGTATTGACGGAGGGTTAGGTCCAGGTAGCAGTCCATAGGGTCCGAGGGCAGGCCCTCCGCGCTGTCCTCTGGCCTTTGCGCGGTGAGAAGGAGAGGAGCCAGAGCCGCGGCACCGCGCGGGCCTTGTGTGTATCCATCCCAGTGCTCCAGGAGCCGGGTCCTGTTCTTGTGCAGAACGTGGGCAAAGCCATAGGCCTCCAAGAGGCCGGCTTCCTCCGCCCCGCTCTCTGCGAGGCGCGCGATAAAGCCCGCGTAGAACCGGGCAAGAGCCCCCGGGTGCATGTGGGCCAGCATAGGATGGCGGAGGTGCTCCGGCCCTGCACCCGGAGGGTGAGGCAGTGTACCGGGCAGGGCGTCCGGCGCATATGCGTCTTCCAAGAGCGCAGCCAGGTGGGGCTCCCTCGCGCGTGCGAGGAGAGCCGTGTCTAGCAGCATCTCCAGGTTGATACGGTACAAAGGGGCCTCCTCCAGGAGGGTGGCCAGGGCCTCCGTTCCCTGTGCCTCCACCAGGTGCAGAAGGCGCAGGTCCGGACCTGCCGCCAGGACGTCCTCTCCCATAACCGCACTGGTCGTTATGGGCACAAAATGCTCCTGTGTGGGTATGCCCGCAGAGGGCAGAGTGGCGGAGAGGTGGAAAAAGTAGCGCGCCATGAGGGCCCCACTTTACCACATCCGCCCGGATTGCGTAGCCAGAACCTGAGTGGCAAAAGTTGCGCTTGCTGTTCCGCGCCATGCGGACCGAGGGCAAGAATATGCCTTGCGCCGGGCCCGAGGGTAGGGTATAGACCTCACCTTCATCCCCGGAGGAAAATGCCATGGCCGTACCAAAAAGAAAGACCTCGCCATCCAAGCGGAACATGCGTCGTGCGCATGACTCCCTTTCGGCAACCAACTGGGTGGAGGACAAAGACACAGGGGAGGCCGTGCGCCGCCATCACCTTGACCTCAAGACCGGGATGTACCGCGGACGGCAGGTGTTAGATAGTAAGGAATAGGGCGACACTACGCCACTGCGCCGGACGTGCCTGCCCGCAGACCTGACAGGGTCGGAAATCCTTAAACAGGGCCATTCGTGTATGTGGGGTTTGCGTTTTGTCCAAGGGGGCGACACAATGCCCGTCCCCGTCCCCGCAACAGGACCCGCCGCACCGCCATGACCAACGCCACTTTGACCATTGCCATTGACGCCATGGGGGGGGACGCCGGCCCTGCGGCCACGCTCCCCGGCGCGGCGCGCGCCCTGGCCGCCGCCCCGGACTTGGCCTTCCTTCTTGTGGGGGACGAACTGCGCATCGCCCGGTACCTCGCACGCCTTCCGGCCCTCGCCGGCGCGTCCACCGTCCTCCATACAGATAAGGCCATCAGCCCCGGGGACAAGCCCTCCGCCGCCCTGCGCAATGGGGAAGGGACGTCCATGCGCCTGGCGCTGGAGGCCGTAGCAGACGGGCGGGCCGCCGCCGCCGTTTCGGGCGGGAACACGGGGGCCCTTATGGCCCTGGCTAAAAGCGTTTTGCGCACCCTGCCGGGCATCCACCGCCCTGCCATCGCCTCCATCTTCCCAGCCCTCAGAGGTCAGACCATTATGCTGGACCTGGGCGCAAACGTCTTGGTGGAGGCCGAGCACCTGGTCCAGTTCGCCCTCTTGGGTGCCCTGTTCGCGCAGGCGCACACGGGCAAAACCCTTCCCAGCATCGGCCTCCTTAATGTGGGCTCGGAGCCGGGAAAGGGCCCCGACCACGTCCGCATGGCGGGGCAGATTTTGGCCCAGCTCCCCCTTCCGGGCCGCTACAAGGGTTTTGTGGAGGGGCACGACATCACCGGCGGCGTGGTGGACGTGGTCGTGTGTGACGGCTACGCGGGCAATATCGCCCTAAAGACAGCCGAGGGGGTTTCGAGCCTCACGGGCCGCTTGTTCAGGGAGGCCCTTACGGGTGACCCCCTCTCGGCCCTTGGCGCAGCGCTGGCGTTCTTGGGCCTGCGTCGGTTCAAGCGTCGGGTGGATCCACGCCTGTACAACGGCGGTGTGTTCCTGGGCCTGGGCGGTTTGGCGGTCAAGAGCCACGGTGGCTCTGACGCTCTTGGCTTTTCCACAGCTGTGGGGCTGGCTGCCGAACTGGCCCGCGCGCGGTATGTCCAACAGGTGGCCGAGGGCCTGGGCAAACTCGCGCATGCGGAGGGCTAACCCGCCCCGCGGCGGCCTCCAAGCGGCCTGCCGATGGACGCAGAGACCCCGGAAGCACCATCTTGGTGACCCAGCCAGCCGGGATGCGGGCCTTGCAGCCCCCCGCGCACCCGTGCTCTATCGGTTCCATGCTGCGCTATGCCCTTATGGCCCCCGTGTGGGCGTACCGTGCCGTCATCTCTCCCTGGCTGGGCCCCCGGTGCCGCTTCATGCCCTCGTGCTCCGCCTATGCGTTGGAGGCGCTTGCCCGCCACGGGGCCCTGAAGGGGGGGTGGCTGGCCTTGCGACGCGTGACGCGCTGCCACCCCTGGTCTCGGGGCGGGTGGGACCCTGTGCCGCCCCTTGGCCCAGGGGCTGAAGAGGGGTAGAGTGACCCGGATGCTGTCCCGTGCCTGCCTCGTGTGCGTCGTGCTCTTCCTGGCCCTGGCTGGTCCCGCAGTGGCGCAAGGGGGCACGCAAAAGCCCACATTCGCCGCTTTCCTGGCCGACGTGCGCGCCGAGGCCCTGGCGCAGGGGGTGTCTGAAGCCACGCTGGATGCCGCGTTCGCGGGCCTTACGGCACCGGCCCCAGAGGTCCTCCGCCGAGACGTGGCACAGCCGGAGTCCCGGATCACTTTCGCGCAGTACAAAAGGCGGGTGGTGAGCCAGGACCGGATAGAGCGGGGCAGGGCGCTGTATAGGCGGCACCGGGCCCTCCTGGCCCAGATAGAGGCTGATACGGGCGTGGCGGGGCACTACCTCGTCGCCCTGTGGGGGGTGGAGAGTGACTTCGGGGCCAACACCGGGAGCTTTCGGGTTATCCCGGCTTTGGCAACCCTGGCTTATGACGGGCGGCGGGCGGCCTTTTTCCGCCGGGAACTCCTGGCCGCGCTGCATGTCTTAGACGCGGGGCACGTCGCCCCCGCGCGGATGACGGGCTCTTGGGCCGGGGCGATGGGGCAGGTGCAGTTCATGCCCACCTCTTTCCAGCGATTCGCGGCGGACGGGGATGGGGACGCGCGCGCGGACATATGGGACAGCGCGCCTGATGCTTTGGCGAGTGCGGCGCGCTACCTGGCACAGAGCAGCTGGCGGTCGGGGGAGCGC
>JAERIN010000016.1 GCA_016757515.1 Alphaproteobacteria bacterium | reverse complement strand
GCCCCCGCCGTGCGTATGCGGGCCTTGGGGTGGATCTCGTTTTGGGACAAGACCACCGTCTGGGGCCGGAAGCGCTCCACGACGGAGCGGACGTACGGCCGCGCGAGGGGGGAGGTGAGGAGCGCGGGCTCCCGCCCGCCGGTGGCGGTCTCTGCGGCGCGGGCGTAGGCCTCCCGCACGGCGGTGATGAAGTCCTGGAGCTTGGACGGGGCCATGGCCAGCTGCCGCTCCTCGCCGGAGCCCACCAGGGCGTCCGTGAACGCGGCCTCCCACGCGGGGGAGAGGGTCATCAGGGTGACAACGCCGTCGGGCCCCTTCAGTCCCTCGCACACCTGCCGCGCCAGGCGCGCGCGCGCATGCTCCGTGAGGGTCTGGGGGTTGCGGGTGTACGCGGCAGCCTCGGACAGGCCCTCTAGTATCGTTGGTAGGTCCCGGATGGACACCCTCTCAGACAGAAGGGCCCGCAGCACGGCCTGCACCGCCGCCACGGGAAGCTGCGCCGGGACCAGGTCTGCCACCAGCTTTTTGTACGCCTCGGGCACGGTGTCCAAAAGTTTTTGCACCTCTGCGTACGACAGCAAGTCTGGCATTGCGTCCCGCACGACTTCCGTCAGGTGCGTGGTGACGACCGTCGGTGCGTCCACGACGGTATAGCCCTGGGCCAGGGCGTCAGCCCGCACGGCGGGGGCGATCCACATCGCGGGCAGGCCAAAGGTCGGCTCCACCGTGGCCTCCCCCGGCAAGCCGATAGAGCCCCCCCGCGGGTCCATGCACAGCAGCATCCCGGGCTGCACCTCTCCGCGCCCGACCTCCACCTCCTTCATCTTGACCACGTATGTCTGCGCAGGCAGCTGCAGGTTGTCCTGTATGCGCACCGCGGGCAGGAGGTAGCCCATTTCCTCCGCCATCTGCCGCCTTAGCGCCTTGATCTGTTGGGGCAGTTTGCCCCCCTGTCCGTCCTCCCCCTTCACCAGAGTCAAGAGGCCATAGCCCAGCTCCAGACGTATGGCGTCTATGGCCAGGGCCTTGTCCGGGCTCTCTTCCGCCGGGGGGGCCTTGGCTGCTGCGGCCTGTGCTGCGGCGTGTTTTTCTGTGGCGGGACTCGTGCGCTGGAAGCCCAGCCAGGCCAGGCCCCCGGTGATGGCCGCAAGGGTCCAGAATGGGGCTATGGGCATCCCTGGCACAGCGCCCAGGACGGCCATGAGGCCAGCGGCCATGACCAGCGCGGCGGGGTAGCGGGTGAACTGCTCCCCCAGGGCCTCATCCGCTGAGCCCTCCACGCCGGCCTTGGACACCAGGAAGCCCGCAGAAACGGAGACGATAAGCGCCGGCACCTGGCTTACCAGCCCGTCCCCTATGGTCAAGAGTGTATAGTTGGACGCAGCCTCCGCCAGCGTCAGCCCGTGGGTCAGGGTGCCCACGACAATCCCGCCGACGGCGTTCACAAACACGATGATGAGGCCTGCGATCGCGTCCCCACGCACGAACTTCGCCGCACCGTCCATGGCGCCGAAAAAGGTGCTCTCAGACTCCAGCTTTGCCCGCCGCGTCTTGGCCTCGTCCTCGTTGATAAGGCCTGCGGACAGGTCTGCGTCTATGGCCATTTGCTTGCCCGGCATGGCGTCCAGGGCGAAGCGCGCGGCCACCTCCGCGATGCGGCCCGAGCCGCGGGTGATGACCACAAAGTTCACGATGACCAGAATGGCGAACACAATGGCCCCTATTACGTAGTTGCCCTGGATGATGAGCTCGCCAAACGCCTGAATAATCTGCCCGGCGGCGTCAGAGCCGGTGTGTCCGTTTTGGAGCACAAGCCGTGTGGAGGCGATGTTTAGGCCCAGGCGCAGGGACGTGGCGATGAGGAGCACCGTGGGGAAGGTGGAGAACTCCAGCGGCGCGCGGATGAACAGGACCATCATCAAAACAGTGATGGAAAAGGTGATAGAGACCGCCAGCCCCGCGTCCAGCATGAACTTCGGCATGGGTATGAGCATGAACAGGATGATGGTGATGATGCCCAGGGCGAACAGGACGTCCGTGCGCAGGTATGCGCCCAGGACCTGCCTTACGTCTTGCACCGGCGGGGCCTGCGCGCGCGCGCCGGTGCCCGCAGTGCCGGTGGCGGGGGTGCGGGGGTGCGGGCGCACCAGAGGCGCGGCAGCGGAACCAGAAAGCGGCGCGGCGGGGGTGTCCGGGGCCATGGGGGCAGTCTAGCCCAGGGCGCACAGGCTGTCATCCAGCCGCTTCGCCGTGCACGACAACAATAAGCGCGCCCTACGCCCCTCTCCTTCGTCCCCGCACGGGGCGCAGGGCGTCTTTCAGGGGGCCGAAGAGGTCCGGGGTGGCGGCCAGGACCGCGCCGGTGGCGAGCGGGTCCACGGCGTCGTCGTCGCAGTCTGCCACCAGGCCCCCGGCCTCGCGGACGATGAGGGTGCCTGCGGCGATGTCCCAGGGCTGGAGGTAGCGCTCCCAGAACCCGTCCACGCGCCCGGCGGCGACGTAGGCCAGGTCCAGCGCGGCGGAGCCGAAGCGGCGGGGGGAGGCGCCCATGTGCACGAGGGCCCCGTACTCCTCTAGGAACAGGTGCTCCTTCCCGTCCCCCTCAGACTTGCGGGGTGCGCCGACGAGGACCACGGGGGACAGGCTCCCGCGCCCGGCGGCGACGCGCAGGCGGCCCCGGCGGTGGAGGAAGGCGCCCTGGCTGCGCTCTGCGGTGAACATCTCTCCCCGGCAGGGGTCGTGGACGAGGCCCGCCACGACGCGCCCGTCCTCCTCCAGGGCGATGGAGACGGACCAGTGGGGGATGCCGTGGAGGAAGTTTGCGGTGCCGTCCAGGGGGTCTATGATCCAGCGGCGGCCAGAGGTGCCGGGCTTGGCCCCGCCCTCCTCCATAAGGAAGCCGTCCTGGGGGTACGCCTCAGAGAGCACCTTAAAGATGATCTCCTCCGCGCGGTGGTCTGCTGCACTCACAAAGTCTCCCGGGCCCTTGCGGGAGACCTGGAGGTTTTCCACCTCGCCAAAGTCTCGCGCCAGGGAGCGCCCGGCCCGCTCAGCCGCGCGGATAGCCATGGTCATCGGTGGGGAGTGGCGGCGCATCACATATGGGGGTTTCGGGTCTCTCTACTCCACTGGGCCAACTTGCGCCCCTGGGGCGGGGGCCTGCGGCGCGCGTAGCGAGACCGGTGCGGGCGGGAAGGGCTTGCCGTTCAGGGTCATCTGCCCGTCCGGCCCTAGGGCGAAGGCAAAGGTGTATGCGTCCTTGTCCGCAGCCTTATCGCCCAGCGCCTGGGCCTGCTGGAGGCTTTGGACCAAGGCACCGGAGGCCATAGCGGCCTGTATACCGCCCGCCTGTGTCTCGGCCTGCAGCGCGGCCAGCAGGGCGTCCAGGCCCGTGAACACAAGGCGCAGCGTGCCCTGAATCTGCGCGGGACTGCTCGGGGCCATCTGGCCCGTGCCCTGGGCTGTCAGGGTGTATATGGCGTTGCTCACCCCCGTGTCGGACAGAGAGAGCGTCGCCCCAGACTGCGCCAGGTCCGTGGGTATCTGGGTCATCAGGCCCATCATAAGCACCGGGCCCATATTCGGGTTTTGCGTTCCGGCCAGGATGGCCCCCCGCACCTTGGCCAAGATCATCTGGACCGGGAAGCTCTCAAGCGCCACGTGCATCTGCCCCTCCGCCGGGATCGCCGGGCCCACACCCACAGGCGGCGGGGTGATGACCAGGCCCTTGTAGGTGACGGCTTTGTGAACAGAGGCCGCGTCGCTGTCAAAGCCCGCAGAGCGCGCGGCCACACTGGCCTCGGCCAGGGTGACGCCCGCGCGGCCCGGCGCGCCGGACGGCACGGACGGGTCCGGCCAGTCCACGGACAGGTCTTTAAGGGTATAGGCAATCTCCATAGAGGACAGGATCCGGGTGTACAGCCCCGCCATGGCATCAAACATGGCCAGGCCGTCCGCCGCGCTCGGCTCCTGCCCCGCCGCCAGGGCCGCGTTTAGGCGCGCTTGGATGTCCATAAAGGACTTCGCGTGTGCCACCATGCCGTTGGCGTCTATATCCGCAAGCTTGCCGGTCACGCCAAAAGAGCCCAAGGCAACCCTGGGCCCTGCGCGCTCTTCAGGCCCCTGCGCCGCTATACCCTCCAGGGTAAGACCCATAGGGCCAGAGAGCCTGTCTTGCGCGTCCAGGGCGTAGCCCTTGGTATAGCGCAGGGCCGCGACATCAACGTCAAAGGCGTCCACCTGCCCCGGATTTACGCGCAGTGCCAGATCTCTATAGTCCGTCCGCACCTGCAGGGCCCCCACAAAGGGCACGCCCCAGCGCGCGTCCAGGGCCGAGTCCCACGTAACGATATTGGCCCTTTGCTCGCCTACAGAGATATCTACGATCCCGGGCTTGCTATTGGGGCCCTGGCTGACGGTCATGTGCATGGTCGGCGGGACGGCCACGGCCAGGGTGTAGAGCCCCTCCCGCGCGCCCGGCACGGCGTTTATGGCGATCTTGCCTATGCCCAGGCGTGCCACGGGCTGCCCGTCCGAGCCCGCTGGGCCCACAAGGGTGATGCTGGGCAGGGTCGCGGCGTAGTAGCCCTCGGCCACGTCCACAACCAGGTCACCCTCCTTCACGACCTGGAGGGGGGAGCCGGCCATCATGGTCGACTCATAGTCCGCGAGGGTCTTTTGGAGCAGGGCCTTAAAGGCCTGGGCCCCTTGCGCGTCTATGGTGGGCGCGGCCTGTGCGGGCGCGGCAAGAGCGAGGACCACAAGGGCCAGGGCGAGGCGGCGGATCATGGGGGTCTCCTTCCTTTAGAGCTTGGCAAAGGACACCCTAGGTACCGGCCTTAGCGCCGTTTGTCCAGGGGGCGGGAAGGGCAAAGTGGACCGCCTCTTCCCGGCCTGGCCGGTGCCAGGTGATGGCCCGCGCGGCGGCGTCCCAGGTGAAGGGCGCGCCCGTGAAGGGGTTGTGGAGCCCCTCCGGCGCGGCGGCCAGGAAGGCGGGCATATCTGCACCCGCAACACCGCGCGCAACGGCCTGCGTGGCCAGGGTCGCGGCCCGAAGGTGCGCGTCCATGGCGTGCATGTTGGCCACGACTTCCCGCCCCTGGAGAAGTCCTCCATAGAGCAGGTATAATATGGCATTGACCACAGGGTTGCCCGGCTTGGCCCACAGGGCGTGTGGCATAGCGCCCTCAATGGCCGTGCAGGCGGGGCCGAGTGCCGGCGTAAACGCCGACGCGGGCAGGCGGGCGCGCTCCGCGCTCTCGCGCAGACAGGCCAGCATACCGTTCCTCGGCGTGGCCGCGTGCCCTATCCAGGGCAGGACCAGGGGCTCCACTGCGGCCAGGTCGTCCGCGAACATGCGGTCCGCACGGAACATCTGCGCAGGGCTCTGGGGCTCCAGCGCAGCCAGGACCGCCCCCTCCTGCGCGGCCACGGCCCCCGGCGCGGCGGCCAGCAGGGCCTCATATGCTGTGAGGTGCCTGCTCAAACAGACCATGAATATCGCCTTGCCCACCATGGTGTCCGGCGCGCCCAACATCCGGCGATAGAGGTGCATGAACCGCACCCACTCACGCACGGCGGCCTCCCCCCGCCTCGCACGGGCGTCCAGGACGATGGTGACGGTCTTTAGCTTGGCCAGGTTGATAACGTCCCGCCCCTGCATCTGCCCCCCGATGGTCAAAACGGGCGCAAACACGGGGTAGTCCGGCAGGCGCCCAAACCGCGCCCACAGGACGGGGTTAGCCGCCACCGCCGCCCGCGCCTCCCCCGCCGTGGCGCAGTCTGTGTGGTCCTCCCACTTAGGGTCATAGAGGCAGTCCAGCTTCTTGTCGCCGTGAGCAAAGGCCACCTTCTCCCCCTCCTCCGGCGCGGCCCCCTCCTCGGGCGGGAGGGGCCAGGCCACGCGGATGCCCGCGCGCGCCTTCAGAGTCTCAATGTTTCGCGCCTCGGCCGGGGCGTGCCCCCGGCCCCAGGCATAGGTGTCCGCCACCCCCTCCGGCGCGTTCAGGCCGTTCAGGGCAAAGTACCCGTTGTCCGGGCCCCAGTCCGCACCCCTGGACGCGTATACAACCTCCTCATACGCCGGGTCCAGCGGCGGCTCCCGCAGCACCTGGAAGGTCAGGAAGAGCGTAACCGCCAAGACCAGCCAATACGCCACGTGGAACCGGGGCCGGGGGTTGAGCCAGCGTCTCCAGGGGGACGCGGCCCACCGCTCCAGCCGCGCGATAAGACCGGGGGTGAGGGCCAGGGTGACGCCCGCCACGCGCTCCGCCACGCTGCGGCGGGAGGGCGTGGTGCGCGCCGGTAGGCCCATAAGCAGGGCTGTCAGGATGGCCAGGCCCAGCGCGTTACACATATCCTCTAAGGCGCTGTAAAAAGGTGAGTGCGCCCACAGGTACGCGGCGGCGGCGGCGAAGGGGGCCAGGCCCACAAAGACATACGCCGCCCGCCGCCACTGGGGCGCAGCCTTCAGCGTAAGCCCGGACAGGGCCATCCCCGGCGTCTGGCCCCAGGGGGAGAGAACGCCCGCCAGGCGAATCCCGGTGTACAGGCCCCCCAGAATGGCCCACCACAGGAGGCCGTGGACCGAAAGGTGCTCTGTGATGTTTGCCGCCACGGACAGGGCATCCAGGGGAACGCGGGCGAGGCCCGCCGGGTCCAAGACAGCGTACAGGGCCCACACCAGCAGCCACGCCAGGATACAGTCCCCAAGCGCCGCCCCCGCCGCGCGCGGGGGCACATGCACGCGGGGGTCATAGGGCAGAGAGGACATACCAGGACCATAGCGGTCGGTTCCTGGGCAGTCCACACGCGGGCCGCACCCTGACGCGGCTTGACGCTGTGGCGCGACGCATGTCACCGTGCCCCCATGCGTGCACGCGTCCTTGCCTTGGTGTGTATGGTGGCTCTGGCCCCGCTCGCCCCTCCCGCTCTGGCGGAGGAGGGGGTGCGCCTTACCTTCTCTCCGGCAAGGCCGGTGTTCCATGCTGAGGGCACGCGGCAGGTCGGGACGCAGGCCGTATACGGGCACAGCCAGTTTGCGACCACCATGACCAACACGGGCCCGGAGCCTGTGCGGATTGAGTCTGTCATCCTGACCAGCATAGGCACGGGGCCGCGCAGCGGGCTGGGGGACATCAAGGACTACTGGAACTATGGCAACCAGGACCGGCGCATCGGCCCCGGCCAGTCCGTTCAGTTCAACAAGACCTGGGGCTTTACCGTGGACCCGCAGCATGACTGGCTCTCATACATCTTTGACGTCTGCTGGCGCGAGGCGGCCAGCGGACGGCGCGCTTGCGCGCGGCAGACGCTGGACCTTGTTTCTGAGGGAACGGGGGCCAGCCGGACCAACCCGTGACCCGAACTGGGCGACGCCGCCGCACGCCGCGCCTGCTTTGGCCCCGCGCGCTCTTGCCACGCCCTCCGGCGGGAGGGTAGCATCGCGGGCGTGACTCGTTGCCTTATGCCCCTTGCTTGCCTCCTCCTCGCGGCCTGCGCGCCCGTGGTCACCTGGCACGGCAACACGCCCTCGCCCCGCGCGCTGGAGTCCCTCACCCCTGGCGTGGACACGCGCGAGGCTGTGGCCGCAAAGCTGGGCCCCCCCACGGTGCGGGCCCCCCTGTCCGAGCGGCGGTGGTATTACGTTGGCTACGCGATGGAGAAGAAGGGCCCCAGGGACGCCCGCCCCGTGAAGGATCGGGTTCTTGTCGTCGCCTTCACTGAGGACGGCACCCTGGAGGGAACGGACCTTCTGGAGTCCGCGCGGGTGGACGTCCCCCACAACCCGAGCGAGACACCCGTCCGCGGAACGGAAAAGACCATCGCGCAGGAAATTCTGGGCAACATCGGCAAGTTCGTCCCCGCCGGTGTGCCCGGCAGCGCGACGGACCTTCCGGGGTCGTGATCAGCGCCTAGGCCGGCCCGTCGCTCCGCTCAGCGGCCCTGTACTCGCTGGGGTTCATCCCCACCTCCTCCCGGAACACGCGGTTGAAGGACGCTAGGGAGTTGAACCCTACCTCCCCCGCTATGGTCTGGATGGGCGCATCAGTTTCCCGCAACAGGCGCTGCGCGTCCGCCGCGCGACGTGTGTTCAGGACCTTGGGCAGGCTTGCCCCGAAGTGGGCCGTCACCACGCGGGAGACCTGCGCCTCGCTCGCCCCAAGTTCTCGCGCCATGTCCGCCCGGGTGTAGGCCGGCTCATGATACACCTTGTCCAGATCCAAGAGGGCCTCAATCCGCGCGGCAAGGGCCTCCTCAGCCTGCGTCAGGTCCCGCCGCGCCGGCTCAGTGTGTAGTTGTACGGCCTGGGGGTAGACACGCAAGACGCTGGTCATGGCCAGATAGACAAGGGCCAGGCCCAGAATGTTGCGGGTGGGGGCAAACGTGTCAGGCGGCAGGAGGTTGGCCAGGGACGCGAGGGTGAGGGCCAAAAGGACCGTGTTCGCGGCGATAAGGGCCAGGGCCAGCCAATAGCGGTGTGAGTCTTTCCTGAGGGCGAGGAAGAGGCCCGGGCGGCCCCAGAGCGCAGCCAGGGACACGCCCCCCGCCGCAAATGCCAGCAGGGCCAGCCACGCGCCGCGCTCCTCTGGCGGCAGGGCCCAGGGGACGGCCAGTGCCAGGGCCGTGGGCAAGAGGGGCCAGAAGTCCCGGAGGCGAGGGCCATCCGGTATGATAGACAGCTGAACGACCAGGACCGCCGCTATGGGGGGCAGGGCGAGCCAGGCCGCCAGGGCCACGTGCGCATACGCTTGAGAGACGAAGACCAGAGAGGGCCCGGCCATGTCCAGGAAGAAGGCCAGGCCCAGAGTGGCGAAATACGCCGCGGGCAGGCCCGCGTGGGAGCCGCGCCCAGCGCGCAGGCCCATATGGACCAGGATGTACACGCACTGCGCCAGGCCCAGCAGGGCGAGGACCTCTGGCAGGGAGAAGGCGAGTTGCTCTAGCATAGCGCGGGGCGCGACTATACCACGTCCCCAGCAGGGCGGAACAGGCCCTGCGCGCGGGAAGCGCCGACAGCCTATCTTATGAGTGCCCGCGCGCGCTGGACGAAGGCGCGGATGGAGGCCCGCGGGGTGAACACCCGCCCGGCGCGGGTCGCGCCCTGTGCTGCGGTGAACCAGGTCTGGCTGTCCGTCCGATATGCCAGAATGCGGGCTGCCAGGGCCTCTCCCGTGGCGTTCTCCAGCACCGCACCGGCCCCGAACTCTGCGACCACACGCGCCGCCTCGGACCCGGGGGGGGCCAGAACGATGCAGGGCCGGCCCACGGTGAAGGCGCTGTAGACCTTGCACGGCACGCAAAGGCCCAACGCGCGCCCTTTGAGGCCCACGATGTGAACGTCCCCGCTTTCCAGCAGGTTGCGCAGGTGCTCCGTCGGCTGCGGGGGCAGAAGGCGTATGTTCTCCAGCCCCTCGGCCGCGCGCGCGCGCTCTATGGACTCCATGCCGGGGCCGTCGCCGGCGAATAGGAACACAATTTCTGGGTTGGTCTCGGCCAGGGCGCGCACAGCGTCCAAGATAGGCTCAGGGTCGTGCGCGCGGCCCATCGTCCCGGCGTACAGCACGCGGAAGCGTGGGCCGCTCTCCTTCAGCGCCTGGGGCGGCTTTTCCCCATGGGGCGCAGCGTGGTGGGGGGACAGGGCCAGGTCCGGCCAGTTCGGGATGACGCTCACCCGCGACGGCCCCAGGCCATAGGCCCGCACAAGGTGGCGGGCCATGCAGCGCCCTATGACCACCACGCGGGCACAGCGGGCCAGGGCCGTCCGGGCCCAGAGGGCAAGCAGGCGCACCGCCGGGCCGGGCAGTGGGTAGGCCAGGGCCGAGAGGAGGTCTGGGTAGACATCCTGGCACCAGTGGAGGTGGGGGCAGCCGCGCCGCCGGGCAACGGCGTCCCCGATGCACACGGCCAGGGGCGGGTCCGTCATGGAGACCACCAGGTCCGGCGCGGGCTGTGCCAGCGCGGCCCGGCGCAGGGCCCACCAGAGGCGGACATAGCCCAGAAGCCCACGCGGCTTTGCGGGGCCCTTCACGCGGATGACGTTCAGGCCTGGCGCTTCCTGGACCTGGCCCGCCTCCGGCCCCGTGGTCAGGACTGTCACGTCCCAGCCGGAACGGGCAAAGCCCCGCGCGGCCTCCCACAGCAGGCGCCCCGTAGCGCCCGGCACGGGGGGGTAGGTCCGGTTGATGAGCAAGAGAGAGGGCCTGTTGCGCTGCGCCATGGCGCGGGGGAGCATAGACCAGAGCCGCGGGGATAGGGAGGGGTGTAAATGCGGCGAGGCGGTGGCGCGGCCGCGCCGCCTGGGCCGCAGCGCTAAACTCTTACCCCCGCCCTATGGACGTATACGCAAACCCCAGGGCGGTCATGTCTGCGGGCTTGTATATGTTGCGCAGGTCCACGAGGCGCCGGGTGCGCATGGCCGCGCCGATGCGGGCCATGTCCAGGGCGCGGAACTCGTTCCACTCCGTCACGATCACCAGCGCGTCCGCGCCCTCTGCCGCCGCGTAGGGGTCCGCAGCAAAGTCCACGCCAGACAGGTGCCGCGCCGCCTCGCCCGTCGCTGCGGGGTCAAAGGCCGCCACGCGGGCCCCGGCCTCCTGCAAAATCGGGATGATGGTCAGGGCCGGCGCGGCGCGCACGTCGTCCGTCCCCGGCTTGAACGCCAGGCCCAGGACGGCCACGCGCGCGCCCTGGACACTCCCCCCGCACGCAGCGATGACCTTGTCTGCCATGGCCCGCTGCCGCGCGTCGTTCGCCGTGACCACAGCCTCCACGATGGTCTGCTGCGCCCCGTGCACCCGCCCCATTTGCGCCAGGGCCAGCGTGTCCTTGGGGAAGCACGAGCCGCCGTAGCCCGGCCCGGCGTGCAGGAACTTCGGCCCTATGCGCCCGTCCAGGCCCATACCGCGCGCCACATCCTGCACATTCGCCCCGGTCTTCTCGCACAGGTCCGCCATCTCGTTGATGAAGGTGATCTTCGTGGCCAGAAAGGCGTTCGCAGCGTACTTGATCTGCTCCGCTGTCTCCGGCGTGGTCACGATCATCGGCGTCTCGTTGATGTACAGCGGGCGGTAGAGCGCGCGCATGGTGGCCTCGGCGCGGGGGCTTGTGACGCCTATCACCACCCTGTCCGGGCGCATGAAGTCCGCCACCGCCGCGCCCTCGCGCAAAAACTCTGGGTTTGAGGCTACGTCAAAGTCCGCCTCTGGCCGCTCCGCGCGGATGATACCCTCTATCTCCCGCGCTGTGCCCACGGGGACGGTGGACTTCGTCACCACCAGGGTCGGGCGCGCGGGGTCCAGAGCCGCAGCAATGTCCCGCGCGGCGCGGTGGACAAAGGACAGGTCCGCGTGCCCGTCCGCTGCCCGCGCCGGCGTGCCCACGGCGATGAACACCGCATTCGCCACCGCAACCGCCGGGGCCAGGTCCGTCGTGAAGGCCAGGCGCCCCGCAGCGGCCTGCTTGGCCACCAGGGGCGCGAGGCCAGGCTCGTAGATCGGGATATCCCCCTTTTGCAGCCGGGCGACCTTCTCCGCGTCTGTGTCCACGCAGGTGACGGCAAAGCCGAACTCCGCAAAGCACGCGCCAGAGACCAGCCCCACATACCCAGTGCCCACCATCGCAATGCGCATGACCCAGCCCTCCTTAAGCGCTAGGGAGGACATACCCCACGCCCGGCGGGGGGGCAAGGCGCGATGCTCTCTCCCGGCATTAGCGGGAGGCAGGGGTGTAATACCGAAAGTGGCGTAGAGGTCGTAGTTTTTATGGCATAAAGCAAGTCTCACGTGTACGGTGTTGTGGCCGGGGGCCGGGAGCGCCCCCAAAATGGTACCTGCGCGGTATCAGGGCGGTGGCCCAGCGGTAGCAGCGCGGTAGCAGGGTGGTATCTGGGCGGTAGCACAGCGGTGGCTGGGCGGTGGCGCGATACGGGTGTGTTTTGGGCGCGGGGCCCCGTCTACGCTTTTGAGTATACACCATTTTTTCCTCTGCGGGGCAAGAAAAAAATCTGTGGCGCGGCATGGGTCTGGGCGCCTACGCGATAGCGCGGGTATGCCGCACGCCGCAGGGCAAGGGTTGCGCGCGGGGCGGGGGGCTTATAGGCTCCCCCCATGGCGAATCCGCAGATGCCCATATTCTACAGCAAGCCGGAGACTCTGGACCCAAAGCAGCACGCGGACCTGGCCCTTGCGGACCCTATGTCCTACGCCTTTGCGGCTAAGACCAACGCCATAACCCTGACCATTGCGGAGATGCCGCGCGCGGCGCTGTCCTTCCCCGTGGTGTTCTCCCCCACCGGCGCGCCCCCAGCCCCCGTGGCCATCCTGGGTCTGCGTGACGACGAGAACCTGTTCGTGGATGAGGCCGGAACGTGGCTGGATGGCGCGTATATCCCGGCCTATGTCCGCCGCTACCCCTTTATTTTCTCCCGCCTCCCCGCGGAGCAGGAGGGTGCAGAGCCGCGCCTTGCCCTGGCCGTGGACATGGTGGACCGCGCGGTGGTCACGGGCGGGGACAAGAGGTTTTTTGAGGCCGACGAGTCGCCGTCGGAGCTGACGCGCAATGCGCTGGACTTCTGCGGGCAGTACCAGGGCGCGGCCTTGCAGACAGAGGCCTTTGCGGAGGCTGTGGAGTCCGCCGGCCTGTTGAAGGAGCACACGCAGTTTGTGGACATCCCCGGCAAGCACCGGGTGAAGTTCTCCGGCGTTCGCGTGGTGGATGAGGGCAAGCTGGCCACTCTGGACGACGGTGTGTTTTTGGACTGGCGCGCGAAGGGCTGGCTCCCTTTCCTCTACACCCACCTGGTGTCCATGGGGCAGTGGGAACGCCTGGCCCGCCTTATCCTGCCCCGGCTGCAGCCGCGAGAGCGGGGCTAGCGTTGGCCGGAGTCTTGGGCGCTGGGCACACCTCGTGACTTTAGAGCACAGCATATTCCCCCGGCGGCGGATATGGTTTAGGGTGTGCCCATGACTACCCCCGCAGGGCGTGGGGCCTCCTCCTACGCCCTTATCCGCCGTGTTGCCCGCAGCTACCTCCGCCCCCATGTGCGTACCCTGGCCTGGAGCCTTGCCTGCATGGGGCTGGCTGCGGCCATGACGGGGGCTATGGCCTGGCTTATGCGCCCCGTGATGGACGATGTGCTCTATGGCAAGCGCACGGACCTTATTTTGCCTGTGGGCCTGGCGATTCTTGCGGCCTCGGTCTTGCGCGGCCTGGTCAGCTACGCCCAGGTCTTGTTGACCAACCGCGTGGGCCAGGCCGTCGTGGCCACCATACAGCGCGACCTGTTTGACCGCCTTATCACCTTGGACCTGGCCTTTTTCCACGCGAGGCGCTCCGGGGCTCTGGTCACCCGGGTCACGAGCGATGTGTCCGTCATGCGCGCCGCCGTTACAGACACCCTGATAGGCCTAGGCAAAAACCTGCTCACCCTCGCTGCCCTTGTGGCGGTGATGGTGTACCAAGACTGGTTTCTGTCCCTTATCGCTTTTGGTGTTTTTCCCTTCGCCGCAGGGTTTGTGGTCGTTCTGAGCCGCCGCCTGCGGGCCATCTCCCGTTCCATACAGTCCCAAACGGGGAACCTTGCGGCCCTCTTGTCCCAGGTGTTTCAGGGCGTCCGGCAGGTCAAGGCCTATGGCATGGAGGCGTATGAGCGCGAGCGCGCGCGGGCGGCTATAAACGCGCTCCGGCGCCTCAATTTGCGCTCTGTGCGCATGGCGCACCTCACCACCCCGGTGAATGAGACCCTGGCGGGCTGCGCAATCTGTGGCGTGGTCGTCTATGGGGGTTATCAGTGCGCGGCGGGGTCTTTGACCCCTGGGCAGCTGGTGTCTTTCATAGCGGCTTTCCTCATGGCCTATGAGCCCATGAAGCGCCTGGCCACGCTGAACACATCCTTCCAGATGGGTCTGGGCGCGGCGGAGCGCGTGTTCGCCACCCTGGACCAGAGCCCGAGCATCATGGACGCACCCGGCGCGCGGGCCTTGCAGGTGCGCCAGGCTCCGGAGATCCTGTTTGAGGACGTCTCCTTCGCCTACGCAAACGGGAGCGGCCCCGCGCTGGACCGGGTGTCCTTAGTGGCACCGCCGGGGCGCGTGACGGCCCTCGTGGGGCCCAGCGGAGCGGGCAAAACCACAGTGATGAACCTCATCCCCCGCCTGTATGATGCCTGGAGCGGGGCCGTGCGCGTGGACGGCTGGGATGTGCGGGAGCTGACGCTGGAGTCCCTGCGGGCGCACATCGCCCTCGTCTCTCAGGATGTCACCATCTTCGACGCCACCGTGCGCGAGAACATCGCCTATGGCCGTGTGGGCGCGGACCCGCAGGCCGTGGAGGCCGCGGCCCGTGCCGCCCAGGCGCACGACTTTATCTTGGCCCTGCCCCAGGGCTACGACACCCCACTGGGGGAGAACGGTGCGCGCCTGTCCGGGGGGCAGCGGCAGCGCATCTCCATCGCGAGGGCCATGATCCGCGATGCGCCCATACTGCTCTTGGACGAGGCCACCAGCGCTCTGGACAACGAATCCGAGCATGCCGTCCGGACCGCCCTGCGGGCCCTGGAAAAGGGACGGACAACCCTTGTCATCGCCCACCGCCTGTCCACTGTGAGGGCCGCAGACAAGATCATCGTGATGGACAAGGGCCACGTGGCCGAGGAGGGGCGGCACGAGGACCTCTTGGCCGCCGGGGGCCTGTACGCCCACATGTATCACGCGGGCCTGAAGCGGGGCTAAGCCCTCTATATCCCAAGCGCTTGCGCAAGGCCCGCCAGGGCGGCTTGCACGCGCGGGAGGCGCTGCGCAATCCCCCAGGAGGCTGGTATGGCGATGGTGCTGTCGGCGCGGACCTGCGCCCCCGCGCTGCGTGCCCAGGCCAGGACGGGCTGCGGGTCCCGTGGCATATGGTCTTTATGGAAGGCCAGCAGGGCCCCGCCGCCTCCGGCCTCCACCTTCGCCAGTCCGCACCGCCGCGCCAGGGCCTTAATCTCCAGCACGCGCAAGAGGTTTTGCGCCTCGGCGGGCAGGGGGCCAAAGCGGTCTATGAGTTCGGCGGCCAGGGCCTCGCGCTCTGCGGTCTCGGCGGCACCAGACAAACGGCGGTAGAGGCCCATACGCACGCCCACGTCTGGCACATACGCCTTCGGAATAAGGGCAGAAACCCCGATCTTCACCTGCGGGCTCCACGCGTCCTCTTGAACGCCCCCGCCGCCCTCGCGCAGGGCAGCGATGGCCTCGGCCAGCATCTGCTGATACAGTTCCATCCCCACCTCCCGCACATGCCCGGACTGCTGTGCGCCCAGGAGGTTGCCCGCGCCCCGGATGTCTAGGTCGTGCGTGGCCAGCTGGAACCCTGCACCCAGGCTGTCTAAGGTCTCCATCACGGCCAGCCTTTTTTGCGCCGGCTCCGTGAGAGTCCCGTCGTATGTCAGATAGGCGTACGCGCGCTCGCGCCCGCGCCCCACGCGGCCCCGGATCTGGTACAGTTGAGCCAGGCCAAACATATCAGACCGCCACACAATCAATGTGTTCGCGCGGGGCACGTCCAGGCCGCTTTCAATAATAGGCGTGGAGAGCAAGATATCCGCGCGCCCATCGTAGAACCCGCCGACGCGCTCTTCCAGCGCCTTTGGGGGCATTTGCCCGTGGGCGGTGAGGACGCCCATGCCCGGCACAAGGTCGCGCAAAGTCTCTTCCATTTCTGGGATATCCGCCACGCGGGGGCAGACCACAAAGGCCTGCCCGCCCCTTTGGTACTCACGGGTCAGGGCCTCGCGCACCACGATGGGGTCAAAGGGCGCCACGAAGCTGCGGATGGCCAGCCGGTCAACAGGCGGCGTGGCAATCACGCTCATGGCGCGGACAGAGGACAGGGCCATGTGCAGCGTGCGCGGTATGGGCGTTGCGGACAGGGACAGGACGTGCACCCCCGTGCGCAGGCTTTTCAGTTTTTCCTTTTGCTTCACGCCGAAGTGCTGCTCCTCATCCACCACGATAAGGCCCAAATTTTGGAAACGAATCTTATCGGAAAGCAATGCATGGGTGCCAACTACGATACGTACCGAACCGTCTGAAATATCCACCTTGACCCGCGCGGCCTCTTTGGTCCCAACCATGCGCGAAAGATGGGCCACGCTCAGGCCTGTGTTTATGAAACGAGCCGTAAAGGTCTCAAAATGCTGCCGGGCCAGGAGTGTCGTGGGCACGATCACGGCCACCTGCGCCCCGGCCTTGGCGGCCACAAAGGCCGCGCGCATGGCGACCTCTGTCTTGCCAAACCCCACATCGCCACAGATGAGGCGGTCCATGGGCTTATCGGCGGCCATGTCGGCCAAGACGTCCTCTATCGCCCGCGCCTGGTCCTCCGTCTCTGCATAGGGGAAGCGGGCCGCGAAGGCGGCATAAGCGTCAGGATCTATGGCCAGGGGTTCCGTCCCGCGCTCATGGCGCGCGGCCTCCCGCGCCATGAGGTCCGCCGCGATCTCAAGCGCGTTGCGCCGCGCCTGCGCCTTGCGCGCCTGCCAGCCTGCGCCACCCAGCTTGTCCAGCGCGGCCTCGCCCGCACCAAAGCGGGACAGCAGGTCCATGTTCGCCACGGGCACAAACAGCCGGTCGCCCCCCGCGTACTCCAGCTTCAGGCAGTCGTGCAGCGCCTTGCCCACGGCCAGGGTCTCCAGGGCCACAAAACGCCCCACGCCGTGGTCCACATGGACGACAAGGTCCCCGGGGGACAGCGTTGACAGCTCTTGCAGGCAGTCCTGCGCCACCTTGCGCCGCTTCTTGGGCGGACGGGCTAGGGGCGCACCCAAAAGATTGCACTCTGTGATGAGGACCCAGTCCGGCGCGGAAAAACCGTGCTCCACGGGCAAAACGGCCAGGTTTGGGCGGCCAGGGCGGGCATCGGCAAAGGCCTCACACAGGGCCAGGGGCCCTATCCCCGCGTGCTCCAGCATGGCGGCCAGACGGTCGCGGGAGCCCGCAGAGTACGCGGCGAGGAGCACTGTTTTGGCCTGGGATGCGCAGAGGCATGTCTTGAGTTCTGCAAACCTATCGCAACCTTCTTCGGAAGCGCCAGGCCTCCAAGAGTGCCAAGATGCGCGGTCCTTGGCGTCTTCCTCCCTTGGCGTTTGCACGCCCTGTTCCCACTCCTGCGCCGTGAGGTAGAGCAACTCAGGCGGCAGGGGCGGTGGGCCGCCCTTTGCGGCCAGGTCTGCCCGCGCAGCGTGGAAGTCAGCGATCTGCGCCAGGCGTGCCGCCCCCGCCGGGCCCACGCCGGGGTCCCACGTTACCTCTGCCCCAGGCACATAGGCCCCCAAAACCGCCATGCGCGCGTAAAACAGGGGCAGCCAGTGCTCAACGCCCCCGTGTGCGCGCCCCTCCGACACTGCGTCATACACCGGGCTGGGCCCCAGGCCCGACGCGCGCCACGCCGTGCGGAAGCGCGCTATGCTCTGCTCGTCCAGCGCGTACTCCGCCGCCGCGCCCAGCGCTAGGCCGCTCAGTGCGGCACCAGAAAGCTGCGTGGCCGCATCCAGGGCCCGGAGGCTCTCCACCGTGTCGCCAAAGAGGTCCACCCGGACCGCGCCTGCAGGGGGGAAGATGTCCACGATCCCCCCGCGCCGGGCCCACTGCCCCGGCTCCCGCACTGTGGGCACGCGGACATACCCCGCGCGGGCGCAAAAGGCCGACAGGGCCCCGTCTGCGATGTCCTCCCCCACCCTTAGTGTCATGGTCGCCTCGCGTATGGCCTCTGGCGGAGGCAGGCGCTGCACCGCAGCATGGGCGGTGGTCAGGACAATCCGTGGCCCCTCAGGCGGCTCTAGCATCCGTGCGAGGGCCGCCAGGCGGGCTGCTGTGACGTCTGGGTGCGGGCCCACCCGGTCATAGGGCAGGCAGTCCCACGCCGGGAGGGTAACCACCTCCACCTCCGGCGCAAAAAAGCCCAAGAGCGCAGAAATCTGGGCCGTTCGCGCACCGTCCAGAGCGATGTGGACATGCGTGCCGAGGGCCGGAGCAAGGGCGGCGAGTGTGCGGGCGTCTTGCCCTGGCGGGTCGGTAAGCACAGTCACGGGGGCCTAGGCCTAGCGCGAACGCGCAGGCGGCGAAAGGCCCACTTGGCTTATTAGGCCCGCCGCCGGGCCATCATGTTCACAAACCGGGCGAACAGGTAATGGCTGTCGTGCGGGCCGGGGGAGGCCTCGGGGTGGTACTGGACGGAAAACGCCCCGTCGCACGCTAGCCCCTCGTTGGAGCCGTCAAACAGGCTCACGTGCGTCTCCCGCACGCCGGGGGGCAGGCTGCCCCGCACCACCTCAAACCCGTGGTTTTGGGACGTTATCTCCACTTTCCCCGTGGCCAGGTCCTTCACGGGCTGATTCGCCCCCCGGTGGCCCAGGTGCATCTTGCGCGTGCGCGCGCCCAGGGCCAGGGCCAGCAGCTGGTGCCCCAGGCATATGCCGAACAGCGGCACCCCGGCCGCCATGACACCCGTAATCATGGGCGCGGCATAGGCCCCCGTGGCCGCCGGGTCCCCCGGCCCGTTGGACAGGAACACCCCGTCGGGCTTGAGCGCCAAGACCTCCTGCGCCGTGGTCTGCGCGGGGACCACGGTCACCCGGCACCCGGCGGAGGCCAGACACCTTAGGATGTTGCGCTTTGCGCCAAAGTCCACGGCGACGACGTGGTGGCGCGCCTCCGTTGTCCTCTCCCCCCACCGGGGTTCTGTCCAGGCATACGGCTGCGCGCAGGTCACCTCCGCAGCCAGATCCAGCCCTGCAAGGCCCCCAAACGCGCGCGCGCGCGCCACCAGGGCTGCGGGGTCTATGCGTCCGTCTGGGGCGTGTATGAGGGCACCGCCCGGCGCACCGGCGTCTCGGATGCGGATGGTCAGGGCCCGCGTGTCTACCCCGCATATGCCCGGCACGCCCCGCGCCTCCAGCCACTGGTGTAGGCCCTGCGCCGCGCGCCAGTTAGACGGGGCTGTGATGGCCTCCCTCAGAACGGCCGCGCGGGCAAAGGGGGCTGCGGCCTCTAGGTCTTCATCGTTCGTGCCGACGTTCCCGATATGGGGGAAGGTGAAGGTGACAATCTGCCCCGCGAAGGAGGGGTCTGTCAGGGTCTCTTGATACCCTGTCATGCCGGTGGTGAAGCACACCTCCCCCACCGCCGTACACGCCGCGCCGAACCCACGCCCCCAGAAAACGGACCCGTCCGCCAGGGCCAGGGCGGCGGTTGCGCCCTTTGGGGGGGTTGGGGTAAAAGCGGGCATCAAAAGAGCTCCATACACGCCCAGACCCGGAAAGGAAAGACCCATGTCCAGCATCAGAGCCGCCCTCACGGCCCGCTTGAAAGAGGCGCTCAAGGCCCGCGACGCCCTTACGACCGGGACCATTCGCCTGATCCTTGCGGCCCTGAAGGACCGAGACATAGCCGCGCGGGAGCGGGGGATTGTTGAAGGCGTGGAGGAGGGGGAGATTTTGGCCCTGCTCCAGTCTCTGGTGAAGCAGCGGCGGGAGAGCGCGGCCGCGTATAGGGCCGGGGCGCGGGAGGACCTGGCCGCGCGGGAGGACGCGGAGATAGGGGTCATAGAGACCTTCCTGCCCCACCAGCTCTCTGAGGAGGAAATGGCCACAGCCCTGGACGCGGTTATCGCCGCTGTGGGCGCGACCAGCGTGCGGGACATGGGCCGGGTCTTGGCCGCCCTGCGGGAGCGCTACCCCGGCCAGGTGGACCCCCGCGCCGCAGGCCGCATCGCCAAGGAAAAACTGGGGGGGTAGGGGCGCAATACCCCTTATGGCCCCAGAGGCGGAGGCGGGCTACACTCCCCCAGTCCCGCCATGCGCAACCTCCAGATCATCGGCCTGACCCTTGGCATTTTGCTCCTCATCCTCGGCGGGGCGGAGCTGTTGCCCGCGCTCGCGGACTGGGGGCGGAGCCCCAACGCCTATGTGTTTTTGGCCAGCGCCCTGGTGTCCCTGTTTTTCGGCGGGGCGCTGTTTATCTGCAACCGGGGCTGCCGCCGGGCCATGACGCCACGGGGGGCTTTTTTGTTGACCACTGTGACCTGGGTCGCGTTCAGCGTCTTTGCCGCCATCCCTTTGTACCTCTCGGACCTGGGCATCTCTTTTGTGGACGCGCTGTTTGAGACCACCTCAGGCATCACCACCACGGGCTCCACGGTCCTGGTCGGCCTGGACGGACTGTCGGCAGGCGTCCTCTTGTGGCGTTCGGTTGTGCAGTGGATCGGCGGTGTGGGGATTATCGGCTTCGCCCTGGTCGTCCTGCCCTTCCTGCGGGTGGGGGGGATGCAGCTCTTGCGCACTGAGTCCTCAGACAAGTCAGACAAGATTATGCCCCGCGCGCGGCAGGTCGCGGGGTCCATCCTTCTGGTCTATGTGGGCCTGACAGTCCTGATTGCTCTGACCTATCACCTTTTGGGGATGAGCGGGTTTGACGCCGTGAACCACGCCATGACCACCATCTCCACGGCGGGCTATTCCACCCACGATGCGTCCTTTGCGCATTTTGACAGCTATGCCCTGGACATGGCGGGGGCGGTGTTCATGCTTATGGCTGGGGTGCCCTTCCTGCTCTATGTCCGCTTTGTGTTCCGGGGGGAGTGGGCCTTCTGGGGCGATGAGCAGGTGCGGGTCCTGGCCTTTGTCGTGGGGGGCCTTGTGGCTGTGGTCACCCTGTGGCTCTGGGCGCAGGGGACCCATCCGCTGGAGCAGGCCTTCCGCCACGGGGCCTTCACGGTGGCCTCTCTCATCACCACCACGGGCTATGCGAGTACGGACTACCTGGCCTGGGGGCCCTTCGCGGCCATGCTGTTTCTGATGGTCACCTATCTGGGCGCGGGCGCGGGCTCCACCTGCGGGGGCCTCAAGACCATGCGCCTTATCCTGTGCGTCCGAGGGGCCTGGGTGCAGTGCGCGCGCCTCGTTTATCCCAAGGGGATGTTCCCCGTGCGCTACCAGGGCAAAGTCGTGGCGCCGGAGGTGATAGACTCCGTCTTTGGCTTTCTGGGGCTGTATGTCGCGGCGAATGTGGCCTTTGCCCTCGTTCTGGCCTGGATGGGGCTGGACCTTGCCACGGCGGTGAGCGGTGCGGCCACGGCGGTGGCGAATGTGGGGCCCGGCATTGGCACGGTGATAGGCCCGGCGGGCAATTTTGCGACTCTGCCGGACGCGGCGAAGCTGGCTCTGGCCGCCGCGATGCTCCTCGGGCGGCTTGAGATCATGACCGTCCTTGTGCTGTTCACGCGGGGCTTCTGGCGGGCGTAGGGCCCACCACTACGCCCCCACGGCGACGCTGGCGGCAAAGAGCTGGTTTTCCGGCGCGGCGGCGGGGGCCGCCGCAGCGGGTGCGTTCGCTGCCGTCTGGGCGGCAGCCTTCCCGTTGGCTTGCGCGTCTCGCACGGCGGGCACCTTTTTGGCGGGGGCCTGCTTGGCTGGAGTCTGCTTGGCGGCCTGTTGCGTCGCCTGTGCCTTGTCCGTCTCCCGCCCGAGGGGGGAGATGCGCCCGTCTATCAGCGCCCCGGCCTCCACTTCCAGCGTTCTGCAGGACAAAGAGCCGGTTATGGCACCCGTGGCCAGAACCCGCAGGGTCCCGTCCACGATGATGTCACCCTCAAAGCGCCCGGCGACTGTGGCCTCGTTGATTTCCACGGAGCCATAGAACGTCCCGCTCTCGGTGATCTCCAGCACCCGCGCCCCACGCAGGGCGGCCTCCACGGTGCCCTCTATGACAATGTGTTCGCAGTCCCCGATCTCCCCAGACAGGGTGATGCCCCGTCCGACGACCAGACAGCGGCCGCTCTCGCCGGTTGCGCTGCCTACATCCTGGCTCTCCTCATCCTGGTCCTGCGCGTCCGCCTGGCGGGCACGCGCGGCGGCGGTGTAGGGCGAGGTATAGGGCGTCCGCGCTGCAGGTACGGAGACCCGTGGCTGTCCCTGCGCCTCCTCGGTGGCGTTTTTGTTGTCCTCTTGGGGGGCAGGGGCGCGGTGGAACATGTGCATAACTCCTTGTTTTCTGGCGGTTTGCGGTTGACAGATTGGCCTTACGGGCTCGGACCCTACCACGCCCCGGACGGGCCCCGCAAGGCGCGATTCGACTCTTTTCTGCCCCGCCCCGGCGTGCGAAAAAGGGGCATGACCGATCTGCACACACACACACGCCTCGTCCACCTGGGCCGGGATCCCGCAGCGCACCAGGGCGCGGTGAACCCGCCCATCGTGCGGACCTCCACCTTTATATACGCGGGGCTGGAGGCCTACCGCGCCGCGGCCCAGGACCCGGATTACAAATACCGCTATGGCCGCCTGGGCAACCCCCTGTCGTGCGCGTTTGAGGGCGCGATGGCGGAGCTGGACGGCGGAGCAGGGGCCGTGGTCGCGGCGTCCGGCCTGGCGGCGTGTGTCTTGCCATTCCTGGCTTACGCCCGCGCGGGGGGGCACATGCTGGTCACGGACAGCGTCTACCTCCCCATCCGGGCTTTCGCCGCGGGCTTTTTGCGCCGCGCGGGGGTGGAGGTGGAGTACTACGACCCCTGCATCGGCGCGGGGATAGGCGATTTAATACGGGACAATACATGCTTGATTTATATGGAGTCCCCTGGCTTCGGCACGTTTGAGGTGCAGGACGTCCCGGCTATTGTGGCCGCAGCGCGCGCGCGCGGGGTGCCCACGGCGATCGACAACACCTGGGCCGGGCCCTTGCTGTTCCGGCCCCTGGAGCACGGCGTGGACGTGGCGGTCCAGGCCGCGACCAAGTACATCGGCGGGCACGCGGACGTAAACCTGGGCGCGGCCGTCGCGCGGGAGGAGGCCACGTATCGGCTGTTAAAGGCCACAGCGGTGGACCTGGGCTACAACGCGGGCGCGGAGGACCTCTACCTCGCCTTGCGCGGCTTGCGGACCCTGCCCCTGCGCCTGCGGGAGTCCGGGGCGGCGGCGCTCCAGGTCGCCCAGTGGCTTGAAGGCCGGGCGGAGGTCGCGCGCGTGCTGTGCCCGGCGCTGCCGCCTGACCCGGGCCACGCCTTATGGCGGCGGGACTTCACCGGCGCAGCGGGGGTGTTTTCGTTCTTCTTGAAGCCCTTGCCGGACAAGGCCCTTGTCGCGTTTGTGGACGCGCTGGCCCTGTTCCCCGTGGGCTCCAGCTGGGGGGGGTATGAGAGCCTCTTGCAGCCCCAGGACCTGTCTGCGCGGCAGTGGAGGCTCCCGGAAACGGGGCCGTTGCTGCGGCTGCAGATTGGCCTGGAGGACCCGGCGGACCTGATAGAGGACTTAGAGCGCGGCTTTGCGGCCCTCGCGCGGGCGCGCTAGATGCCCGTTGTCCTGACACAGCCGGAGGGGTCCAGACAGGCGCAGCGGCGGGCGGCCACGCCGGGCGCGAGCGCGTGGGTGGCGGCCTCGGCGGGTGCGGGCAAGACAAAGGTCCTGACGGACCGGGTGCTGCGCCTGCTCTTGCCGCGCGCGGACGGGGCCGCGGGGACGCCGCCGCACAAAATACTGTGCTTGACCTTCACCAAGACGGCGGCGGGGGAGATGGCCTTGCGCCTGCGCGTGCGCCTGGCCCACTGGGCCGCAGGGCGCGGCTTGGCCGAGGACCTGGACGACCTTCTGGGCCACCCGCCCACGCCGGAGCAGGCGGCGGCGGCGCGGGGGCTGCTCATGGCCGTCCTGGACGCACCGGGCGGGCTTAACATTCTGACAATACACGCTTTTTGCCAGTCCGTCCTGGCCCGCTTCTCCCTGGAGGCCGGCCTCACGCCGGGGTTTACCGCGCTAGACGAGGCGGCGGCGGGGGCCCTCCTGACCCAGGCGCGGGAGGAGGTTCTGCGTGCGGCGCTGGCCGCCCCTGGCTCCCCCGCACACGGCGCGTTTATGGGCGTGGCCGCGCACCTGGGGGAGGCCGGCTTCACGAGCCTTATCAGGGCCCTGGCCGCAGAGCGCGGACGCCTGGCCACCATGCCCTGGGGGCCAGAGGCGCTGCGCACCGCGCTGGCCCAGGCGGCGGGCGCGCCGGTGGGCGAGGCGCCGGGCCAGATTGTGTCACAGGCGTGCCAGGACGCGTCGCTTGACGCACCGGTCCTCCGCGCAGCGGCGGAGACTTTGATAGCGCAAGGCACGGACAAAACAGACCAGCCCCGTGGCCGCGCCATAGCGGCCTGGCTCGCCGCGCCAGAGGCCGATAGGGCAGGGGGGTTTGACGCCTATTGTGGGCTGTTTTTAACACAGAAAAACGCAATACGCGACCGCCTGGCCACGAAGGGCGCGGCGGAGGCCCTGCCCGCCCTGAAGGCCGAGGCCGCCCGCCTGGAGGGGGTGCGCGCCGCGCTGCGGGCCGCGAAGTGTGCCACAGCAAGCGCGGACCTGTTGATCCTCTCAGAGGCAATTCTGGCGCGCTATGGCGCTCTCAAGGCGGCGCAGGGCGCGCTGGACTTTGACGATATGATTTTGAAAACCCTGGCCCTCTTGGAAAAGGCACCCGGCTGGGTGCAGTACAAGCTGGACCAGGGCATTGACCATATCCTTGTGGACGAGGCGCAGGACACAAACCCAGAACAGTGGCGCATCCTGGCCGCTCTCGCGGGGGAGTTTTTCGCAGGCGCGGGGGCGCGTGCGGCGCACAGGACGGTGTTCGCCGTGGGGGACGTAAAACAGTCTATCTACGGCTTCCAGCGTGCCGCGCCGGAGGCGTTCGCCCAGATGCGCGCAAGCCTTGCTGCCCGCGCCGCAGATGCCGGGGGCGCGTGGGAGGACGTGGCCCTGGACCTGTCCTTTCGCAGCGCGCCGGCCATTTTGCGGTCCGTGGACGCCGTTTGCGCAGGGCTGGACATGGGCACGGACGCGCCCGCACACAGGGCGCACAGGGCGGATGCGGGCGGTGTGGTGGAGGTCTGGCCCCTGCTGGAGCCCGACGCAGGGGCCGCCACGGAGGAGGGCGAGGAGGCGGAGGGCGACCTGTGGGACCCCCCCTTGCGGGCGCTGGAGGCGCGCAGCGGGGCGGAGAAGATGGCTGCCCGGGTGGCGGAGAAGGTGTGCCAGTGGCTCCAGTCCAAAGAGATTGTGCCCTCCACCGGCGCGCCGACCCGGCCGGGGGACATCTTGGTCCTCCTCCGCAAGCGCGGGGCCCTTGCGCCCCTTGTCACCCGTGCCCTGAAGCGCGCGGGCGTGCCCGTGGGCGGCGCGGATCGCCTTGTTCTTACGGAACATTTGGCCGTGCAGGACCTCATCGCCGCCGCGCGCTTTGCCCTTCTGCCCGGTGACGACCTGTCTCTGGCGTGCTTGCTGAGGTCCCCCCTTATCGGCTGGGGGGAGGGTGCCCTGTTCCGCGTGGCGCACGGGCGCACGGGCGCGCTGTGGGAGGCCCTGCCACAAGACGCGTACCTGCAGGGCCTGGTGGACGCCGCGCCGGGCGCGTCCCCCTTTGTCTTCTTTTCCGGGATATTAGAGGCCCCATGTCCGGCGGATCCGGGGGGATCTGGCTGGCGGGCCCTGGCCGCGCGGCTGGGGGCGGACGCGCGCGAGCCTCTGGAGGCGTTTCTGGCCCAGGCCCTGGCCTTCGGCGCTGGCCCCCTGGAGGCTTTCTTGGCCGGGCTGGAGGCGGGTCAGGGGGGCGAGGTGAAGCGCGAGACGGAAGGCGCTGCGGGGCATGTGCGCGTTATGACGGTCCACGGGGCCAAGGGACTCCAGGCCCCCATCGTGGTGCTGCCTGACACAGTGGTGACGCAAAAAGCCGGGGTCGCAAAGGCCGAGTCTCGCCTTATGTGGACTGAGGCTGGGCTGCCCCTGTGGTCCCCCGGTCCGGACACAGAGTGCGCCGCGTTTGACGCGCTGAGACTGCGTCAGGCGGAGACCCAGGCGCGGGAGGAGGCGCGGGCGGCCTATGTCGCCATGACACGGGCGCAGGACAGGCTCTATATCGGGGGGTACACGGGCAAGCGCGCGCCGCAGGAGGACTCTTGGTATTTCGCCATGCGCCGGGGCGTGAAGGGCCTGGCGGGCACAAAAGCCCTGCCCGATGGCACGCTGCGCCTGGCTGACGTGGGCACTGCAGAGCCCCAGGCTGCGCAGGGGCACAGGGCGCAACTGCCCGAATCCTACGGCCTGCCCCCCTGGGCCCGCGCTCCGGCCCCGGCGGAGGCCCTGGGCGGCCCACCGCTCTACCCCTCGCGCCTGGCAGAGGACGAGGACGAGGAAGAGGTCGCCGCGCCAAGCCCCCTGCTGGCCGCCGGCCGGGGGGCTGCGCGCACGCGGGGGGACGTGACCCACGCGCTGTTCCAGCTTTTGCCTGCCCTAGACCCCGCAGCGCGTGCAACGGCGGCGGCGGCCTACGCCCGCGCCCACGGGGCCGGGGCTGACGTGGCCCAGGAGGTGCTGGGCGTCATACAAGACCCCCGCTTTGCCGACGTGTTCGGCCCGGGCTCCCTGGCCGAGGTGGCCGTGGCGGGGACCCTGCCGGACGGACGGGCGCTAAGCGGGCGCATAGACCGCCTGCTGGTGGAGCCGGGGCGCGTCACCATCGTGGATTTTAAGACCGGGCGGCCCCCTGGGGATAGCGGCCCGGCCCCGCTTTACAAGCGCCAGATGGCCGCCTACGCTGCCCTGGTGTCCCAGTTGTACCCGGGCCGGGCCGTGCGCTGCGTCCTGCTGTACACCCAGGGACCGGAGTGGGTTGAATTATAATTGCAATTGAAAGGGTGGTAGCATGGCTGAAAACAAAATGGGTCCTGGCGCTTATGTTATAGGTGGACTGTCCTTTATCCCACTCTTAGGTGTGGTATTTGGGATTATATCCATAATATGGGGTCTCGCCTCCAAGAGCCTTGGTGGAAAGTGGTTGGCACTTATCGGCCTATGCGGTATTCTGTTTACATGCCTCATTTATGGACTTATTTTCTATAATGGATTCATGGTAAGGGGTGGCGTTTACGATGAACTGCGCGCAGAAATGGCCCAAGAATTCTTAATGAGTAGCCTTGACGTCATAGAATCTTATAAGTCGCGAAACGGCCACTATCCCGAATCATTAGAGGTCTTGGCGGAAACTTTGCCTGCTGATTCTATGCAAAGACTAAGCCTCACGGACCCAACTCTCGTTGGGGGTGCGCAGATGCTCTTATACTACGAGCGTGTGGGTGAAAGTGAATACAGGCTTTTGGCTCGCGGTCCAGACGGGGAACCTTTTACGCAGGATGATATTACACTGCCTGGGCCATTTAGGGGGTATGGTTTAACCAACTAGAACCCAGAGACGTAACAATAAAAATGACCATGGAGAACAAAAAAATGACCGCGCAAACTGTAACAGACGTGGATTTTGACACAGAGGTGCTGCAATCGGACCTTCCCGTCCTGGTGGACTTCTGGGCCTCGTGGTGCATGCCGTGCAAGGCCCTTGCGCCCGTGCTGGAGGATCTGGCCGCAGATCTGAAAGACCGGATAAAGGTTGTGAAGGTGAATATAGAAGACGCGCCCGAGGCCCCGGCCAAATACGGCGTGCGGGGCATCCCGACCCTCATCCTGTTTAAGGGGGGCAAGCCCGTGGACACAAAGGTCGGCGGCGCGCCCAAGAGCCGTCTTGTTGAGTGGATAGAGGGCCTTATCTAGCCCATGCGCCGCGCCGCCCTCTTGGCTCTGCTTCTCGCGCTCGCGGCCCCGGCCTTTGCGGCCAAGGTGACGGCCATCCGCGTGGAGGGCGCGCAGCGGGTGGAGGACACAACCATCGCCTCGTACTCTGGCCTTGCCGTTGGCCAAGACGCGGGCCCCGGGGACATCGCCGCAGCCATTGAGGACGTGTTCGCCTCCGGCCTGTTTGAGGACGTGGCCATCACCCAGAGCGGGGGCGCGGTGACCATACAGGTCACGGAAAACCCGGTTATCAACCAGATCGCCTTTGAGGGCAACGAGAAGCTGAAGGATGAGGATCTCGCGGCGGAGATCGCCCTCGCGCCCCGGCAGGTGCTCTCACGTTCTGCTGTGGCGGCGGATGTGGAGCGCATAGCGCAGATCTACCGCCGGAGCGGGCGGTATGCTGCCACCATCACGCCGGAGGCGATCGCCCTGGACGAGGGGCGGGTGAACCTTGTTTTTTCCATTACGGAGGGCCCGCGCACCACGGTTGCGCGCATCGCCTTTGTGGGCAACACGTCTTTTTCTGACGCGGACCTGCGGGCCGCCATCGCCACACGGCAGGCGGCCTGGTGGCGGTTTTGGAGCACGGCGGACCGCTATGACCCGGACAAGATGCGCTTTGATGAACAGCAGCTGCGCGCCTTTTACCTCGCGCGCGGGTACGCGGACGCAGAGGTGACCGGGGCGGTGGCGGAGTTGTCTGCGGACAAGAGGGACTTCGTCCTGACCTACACCGTGGCCGAGGGCCCGCGCTACCGCGTCTCTGACGTGCGGATCGACTCGGCGGTGGAGGACCTTGCGGACACGGCACCCTTTATGCGCGCCCTGTCTGTGGAAAAGGGGCAGTGGTACAACGCTGAAAAGGTGTCCGCATCTGCGGACGCGCTGACCGACGCTCTGGCGGAGCGGCGGCTGGTCTTTGTGCGTGTGGACAGCGGCTTGGTGCGGGACGAGGACGCAGACCCCGAGCGCCCAACGGGGGCTGTCGTGTTCCGGGTCTCCCCGGCACCGCCGGCCTATGTGGAGCGGATTGAGATCACCGGCAACGCACGCACGCACGATGCGGTTATCCGCCGGCGCATCCCCGTGGTGGAGGGGGACCCGGTGAACCGGCAGTTTTTGGACAGGGCGCGGCAGCGCATCCAAGACCTGGGCTATTTCAAGAGCGTGGACCTGGACGTTCAGCCTGGCTCTGGCCCAGGGCAAAAAGTCGTGGAGTTGCGTGTAGAGGAGCAATCCACGGGGAGCATCTCTGTGGGCGCGGGCTTTTCCACTGCGGATGGCTTTCTGGGGGACGTCCGCTTGCGCGAGCGCAACCTCCTGGGCCGGGGGTATGACACCACCTTGGGCGCGTCTCTCGCGCAGAAGCGCACGGAGTTCCAGCTCTCCCTCACAGACCCGTACTTTCTGGGCAAGGACCTTATCGCTGGGTTTGACGTCTATCACATCACGCGGGACTTGCAGGACGAAAGCTCTTTTGACGAGCGGCGCACCGGGGGCGCGTTGCGCCTGGGCTACCCGCTGTCCGCGCAGTGGCGGCAGATGCTTCGCTACCGCCTCCAGGACAACGAGATCACCAACGTCCAGGACAACGCCTCGCGGTACGTCAAGGACCAAGAGGGCCAGCGCCTGACCTCTGCTCTGGCGCAGACCCTGACCTTTGACAACCGGGACAGCACCCTAAGCCCAACGGAGGGGTGGAGATCTTGGATAGACATAGAAGTCTCCGGCCTGGGCGGGGACGCACAGTTTGTGTCCGCCCGCGCGGGGACCACGGCGTACTATAGTCTCCGGCCCCAGTGGATTTTGGAGGTGACGGGCGAGGGCGGAGCGATAGAGGGCTACGGCGGAGACACCCCCACGATTGCGGAGCGGTTTTACCTTGGCGGGTACAACATGCGGGGCTTCTCCAAAGGCGGCCTGGGCCCCCGGGACCTGTCCACGGACGACGCCCTGGGCGGAAAGTACTTCGCCCGGGGCACGGTGGAGCTGTCCATACCCACGCCCGCGCCCAAGGAGTACGCCATAAAAGCCCACGTGTTCACGGACTTTGGCACCCTCTGGGGCCTGGACGATGGCGCGGGGGACCCGGACATCGTGGACGATAAGAGCCTGCGGGCCTCTGTGGGGGTGGGGGCGTCGTGGGACTCCCCCATGGGGCCCATCCGCGTGGACCTCGCCACCGACGTGGCCAAGGAGGATTACGACAATACGGAGGTGTTCCGCTTTAGTTTCGGCAGGCAGTTCTGATGCCCCTGGGGCGCCTATCCCCCGGCCTCCTCCACCATGGCCCCGATGACGCGCGAGGTGTAGTCCACCATGGGGATAATCCGGTCATAGTTCAGGCGCACCGGCCCGATGACCCCCACCGCGCCCACCAGGGCCCGGCCCTCCGCGCGGTACGGGGACAGCACCAGGCTCCAGCCAGATTGATCAAAGGCCGGGTTCTGGGCGCCGATAAAAATCTGCACCCCCCGCGCACCCTCCACCAGGGACAGCAGGCGCGGGGGGCCGTGGAGGCAGAGGTCGCGCAGGGG
>JAERIN010000015.1 GCA_016757515.1 Alphaproteobacteria bacterium | reverse complement strand
GTTCCCACCCTGGCAGGGGGGGGGGAGCTTCCCACCGGCCCCGACCACGTGGAGATTGGGGAGCGGCTGGGCCTTATGGACTTCGGGGCCGCCGCGAAGATGTCCGGCGCGCGGTTTGTGGTCCTGAAAGGGGCTCTCGCCCGGCTGGAGCGCGCGCTGGCCGCCCTCATGCTGGACATGGCCACGACGGAGCACGGCTACACCGAGGTCTCCCCGCCCCTTTTGGTGCGCGATGAGGCCATGCTTGGTACAGGACAACTACCGAAATTTTCAGGCGATTTATTCTTATGCGCAAAAGGCCAGAGTGGCTTAGCTGCACTAGCAGAACCAAACATTCCTGATAATGCTTGGCTCATCCCCACCGCCGAGGTACCGCTGACGAACCTGGTGCGCGAGGCGATTACGGCGCAGGAGGACCTGCCCTTACGCTTCACGGCCTGCACGCCGTGCTTTCGCTCCGAGGCCGGGTCGGCGGGCAAGGACACGCGCGGAATGCTGCGCCAGCACCAGTTCACCAAGGTGGAGATGGTCTCCATCACGCGGCCCGAGGACAGCGCGACGGAGCACGCGCGCATGCGCGGCTGCGCGGAGAATGTGCTCAAGCGCCTGGGCCTGCCCTTCCGCACGGTGGTGCTGTGCGCGGGCGACACGGGCTTTTGCGCGCGCAAGACGTACGACCTGGAGGTCTGGCTGCCGGGCCAGGGGCGCTACCGCGAGGTGTCGTCCGTGTCCAACTGCGGCGACTTCCAGGCCCGGCGGATGAACGCCCGCTGCCGCTCCAAAGAGGCCAAAAATTACGGAACTGGAACCTACGGGTCAGGACTTTATGGTGGCAAGAAGACGCGCTTCGTGCACACGCTCAACGGCTCGGGCGTCGCGGTGGGCCGCGCGCTGATCGCCGTGCTGGAAAACGGGTGGGACGGGCGGAGGGTCGTCCTGCCCCCCGCCCTCGTGCCCTACATGGGCGGCGTGGAGGCCATAGAGGCCGCGTGAGGGGCACGCCAAGAAACGCTTGCTTTTTGTAAAAATAAAGCGTACTCTTGTCCCCTGGGTGCCCCCGCAAGGGCGACCCCTGAAACCGCAACCGGGCCGATGGGCCCAACATGAGAGAAAGGAAAGAAGATCATGTTTGTTGGTGTCGGAACACGGGTAAGTTTTCGTACTCTTGCGCTTATTTTTGCCATAACAAACGCGGGCGGGGCGGGCTTGGGTGCATATAATACTGCAGAAAATCTTGCTGAATCAGATTGCGGACGAGGCGCACCGCGCACTTGTGTAAAACAAAAGCGTGAGGATTATCTAAGGAGAGCCTATCCCAATATTGCCCCTGCAATAGCAGTTGCCGGAGAAGGTGCCGGAAACCTATGGCAATTAGGTAGGAATGTATATGATAATCTTGTAAATGAGTAATTTTCACCAATAGATTGACCTGATACCCCGAGCGGATATAGCCTTGCGGTGGGCTGGACGGGCCGCGCCCTCATGGCACCCGCGCAAACACGATAAAGAGACTAAAAAATTAAATAAAAATGCTCTTCCTCAAAACCATTCGCGCTATACAACCCGCATGACCCGCATAGCCATCATCGGCGCGGGCCTTGCGGGCCTGGTTCTGGCGGGGGCGCTGGCCGGGCGGGCGGCGGTCACGGTGTTTGAGAAGTCCCCCGCCCCCGGGGGGCGCATGGCCACGCGCCGCGCGGAGCCCTTTGCCTTTGACCACGGGGCGCAGTTCTTCGCCCCCCGGACCCAGGCGTTCAAAGACTTCCTGGCCCCCCTGGTGGAGGCCGGGGTCGTGCGCCGCTGGGACGCCCGGTTTGCGGAGCTGGACGGGCCCCGCGTGGTGGCCCAGCGGACCTGGGGGGACGCGCCCGCGCACTACATCGGCGCGCCGGGGATGCGGGCCGTGGGGGTCCACCTGGCCCAGGACCTGCGCGCGCGGGGTGTGGAGGTGCACCTGGGCACGCGTGTGGGGGACCTGGCCGGCGGGCCGCCGTGGGCCCTGTCCGGCGCGGATGGGTCGGACCTGGGGACGTTTGATTGGGTCGTGACGACCACGCCCCCGGCGCAGGCTCTGGCCCTCCTCCCCCCGGCGTTCGCGCACGCCCCGACCCTGGCCGCGCGGCGGATGCGCGCGTGCTTCTCCCTCATGCTGGGCTTTTCCGGGGGCCTGGACCTGCCCTTTGACGCGGCCCTGGTGAAGGGCGCGGACATCAGCTGGATTTCGGTCAACAGCGCAAAGCCGGGCCGGGCCGGGGGGCCGTGCCTGCTGGTCCACGCGACAAACCGGTGGGCCGACGCGCACATAGACGACGACCCGGGGGCCGTAACGGCGCACCTATGCGCGGAGGTGGGCCGCGTGGCGGGGGTGGACGCGGGCGGCGCGGCGCACGTGGGCCTCCACGCCTGGCGCTACGCGAACATCGGCAAGGCCGGGGCGGGCGCGCCGGGGGCCTTTGTGGACCCGGCCCTGGCCCTGGTCGCGTGCGGAGACTGGTGCATACAGGGGCGGGTGGAGGCCGCGTTCTCCAGCGCGCGGGCCGCTGCCCATGCGCTCGCGCCGCTCCTGCCGGGCTAGCCCCGCCCCTCTTCGGCCACGACAACGCCATAGCGCGTGGCGATGGCCGCGAGGCCGCCCTCCACGGGCTCCCCCAGGGCGCGGAAGACCCAGTTCGGCCCCAGGCGCTCCAGCTCCGCTACGAGCATCCCGGTCTCCGCGCGGCCCTCCAGGGCCTCGTCCAGGACATAGCGGGCGATCTCGTGCCCGTTACTCCGGTCTGTGACGCGCAGGAAGCCCCCCCGGATGCCGGCCAGGGACTGCTCCCGCTCGGCCCCGTCGTGGATGGTGAGGGTGAAGACCACGCGGGCGACCTCAAGGGACAGGCCGCGCAGGTCTATGGAGATGGTCTCGTCGTCCCCCTCGCCCGCGCCGGTGCGGCTGTCCCCGTTGTGGATGACGGCGGCGGCGGGGCCCTCCATGTTGTTGTAGAAGATGAAGTCGGCGTTGGCCTTGGTCTGCCCGTGGGCGTCCAGGAGGAAGCAGGAGATGTCCACGTCCAGGGGCTGCGCGTCAAAGGGGCGCAGGTCCCAGCCCGCGCCGATCATGACCTCGGCCAGGGTCGGGTCCAGGGCGGTGAGGTCCACCTCCTGCCCTGTGGAGAGGGTGAGGCCGACCTCGCGGGGGGGCTCGTCCTCGGGCGTGACGTTAAAAAAGTCGTCGTCGTGCATCCTACAGGCGCTCCAGATACGCCGCGCAGTTTGGCGCGGGGCCGCCTGCGCCCTGCGCGGCGTCCAGGGCGGGGGCGACCTCGTTGAGCAGGAGCGCGCCCGCGCCGGTCACGGGCCCGCCCAGGGCCCCGGCGGCCAGGCCGCCCAGCTTCACCGCCGCGCTTGCGGCGTTGGGGCGGAACCTGGGGGCGGCCAGGGAGCCGCGCACGTCCACGCTGGGGGCCATGCGGCCCAGGGGCGTGCCCTTGGCACGGGGCACAATCTTAAGGTCCAGGCGGTCCGCAGCGATGTCGTACGTCCCAGAGCCCACGAGGGCCAGGCGCGGCCCATCCAGGAACAGCGCCCGCGCCCGCGCCACGCCGCCTGTGACCTCCAGGTCCGCAACGGCGCAGGTCAAGGTCAGGTCCCTGTCAATCGCGAGGCCGGGCACGGCGATGTCCAGGAACCGGAAGACCGGGGAACCCGCGCGCGCCTTGCCCAGTTTGGCAGGGCCCGCAACGGCCAGAACATCGCCCGCAAGGGTGCGCAGCATGGCCCCCACGCCCGCGCCCTGGGCGGTGACGGAGACCTTTGTGTCGGCCTTGCCCTCCACGTCCCCGCTGCGCCCCAGGGCCTGGGCATAGTTCAGGCCCTTCATCTCTGCGGTCAGGGCCGCGCGGGCCGGGGCGGCTGCGGCGTCCAGGTCCAGCGTGCCGGCCAGGGCCCCGCCATAGAGCGCCGCCGCGAAGGGGGCCTTCAGAACACCGGCCTCAAGCGCGATGTCGGCCTTCACTCGCTCCAGCACCGCGCCGCCCAGGTCCAGCGCGTCCAGGGCCAGGGCCACATCCGCGTCCGCCTGGGACAGGGCCTCAAAGTCCCCAGCGGGGTCCGCCGAGCCCTCCTCTGCGGGCTGGGATGCGGCGGGTGCGGTGCCCCACATGTCCGCAATCCGGGCACCCCCGTCGGACAGGGCCTGCGCGTCCGCCAGGCGTAGCAGCGGACCCTTCACAGAGCCCCTCACCGCCGGGCGCGGGCCCGTGGTGTCCAGGGTCACGTCGGGGGTCAGCGCGCTCTGCCCAAAGGCCACGTCCCCTTTCAGCCTCACACGCCCCTGGGCCGGGATGGACAGAGCCATCTTACCGCTCTTCAGGACCTCCCGCCCGTCCACAGACAGAGCCACGTCGTGCAGGGTGGTGAGGCCAGAGCCGTTCTCCGCCGTGGCTGTGACGGCCAAGGCCTCGCCCACAGATAGGTGCACGGGCATTGTGCCCGGTGCGGCGAACACTTCTGCGCCCTCGGGCCCGGAGACATCCATTCCCGTGGCGAAGGTGAAGGGGTATGGGCCGTAGGTCCCCCTGGCCAGGAGGCCAGCCTCGGCCCCGCCCGGCAAGACCGCCGAGTCCTGTGTCAGAGCCACCGAGTCCACCCGCACCGCGCGGGGCGTAAACACCCCAGCGTCGGCGGTCAGGCCGTCCAGGGCCAGGCGTCTAAGGACCTGCCTCCCGGACAGGAGGTCAAAAAAAGCAATCTCCACCGCCGCGCGCGCGGCGCGAGCCACCGTCTTCTCGCCCTTAGAGAGGGTCACGCCCTTCACCTCCACCGCCACCACGGGGAAGAAGGAAACATGGGCCAGCTCGTTTATCGTGGCGTCATGACCCGTCACGCTGGCCAGGGCGTCCTCCATCCCGGCCTTATACGTGGGGTAGAGCCACGGGCTCGCACCCATGACGGCCAGCGCCACGCACATCACCGCCAACACCCCGGCAAGGACCAAGACCGTCTTGATCAGCAGCGAGATGGGGCGAAAGCCCTCTTTGCGTTTGTGTGCCATGCCCTTGTCCTCCCTTTGGCGTGCCTGGGGGGCCAGGGTGTATCAAAGCCCAGTGCGTGTAAAGGGCGTGCGCGGCGGGTGCCCTTGTGCGCAAAAACGCTTTGACGCCCCCGGCCTACGGAGGCTATGTGTGGGGCGTGGCGCGGTTGGCCCTCATCTTTGTTGTCGCCTGCCTCGCGGGGCCCGTCCTCGCGGCGGGGCCCGCGCAGTTCCTGACCGCCATTCCCTCCGTCCCCCTCGCGCCGGGCTGCACAGAGGTGCCAGAAAGCGCCGTGCTCTTTGACGCACCGGAGGGACGTATTGCTCAGGTGATCCTGCGGAGCGCGGGGCCAGACTGGGCAGAGATCCAGGCCTTCTACGCGCACGCCCTGCCCCCCCTGGGCTGGGCCCCTGCGGGGCCGAATCGGTGGACGCGCGGCGGAGAGGTGCTCAGGCTGGAGTACGTCCATCGCACCGGGGCCGAGGGGGTCTGGGTGCAGATTCGCCTCGCCCCCGGCGCTTGACTCCGCCGTCCGGCGGCGTGTAGAAGGGGCCCCCTAACGCACAGCCTTTAAGGAGTACGCCATGGCCAACACCCTCTCCGCCCGCAAGCGCGCCCGCCGGAACGCCGCCCGCGCGGTTGTGAACGCCCGCCGCCGCTCGCGCATGCGGACCTTCGTAAAGAAGGTCGAATCGGCTCTGGCCAGTGGCGACGCTGCGTCCGCCGCCGCCGCGTTGGCCGCCGCTCGGCCAGAGGTGCAGCGCGCCGCAGCGAAGGGAATCCTGCACAAAAACACCGCTGCGCGGAAGATCTCCCGCCTTGCCACCAGGCTTAAGGCCCTTAAGGCGTAGGTCGTCACCCCGTCTTTGAAGACTGCGCGCTAAGCCCCTGATTTACCCCAAAGTCGAACTTTGGTATTCGCCGCTCGTCCAGAAGAATAGATTCTTCCCGCAGCGATTTTTTCGCGCGTTCCCCCTTTGGGCGTCTTGCCTCGCCCAGCCGGAGCAGTGTAGTCTCTCCGCAGATACACGGTACATATTTAAACACCCTCCCGCTCAGGCTCAGGGCCTTGGCTGGGGGGGAGAGAGCTGGCCCCCACGTGGGGCCGGACGGGCCCCTTTGGGCCGAGAGCAACGCAAGAAGGAGGTCACACACACCATGTCCGATGCCCCCACACCTCACGCTGACTCCCCCATTGCCATCGCAGGCGACTCCGGCGGGGAGGAGGCCTTTGCGCCGCCCCCGCGCATAGCGGCCCTGTGGGGCCGCCTGTACGGGGACATGCGCACAGCCTTTGGCGACGGGGTGTTCCGCTCGTGGCTCCGGCCCCTCACCCTCCGCGCGTTCTACCACGGCACGCTGGAGGTTTCCGTCCCCACCCGCTTCATGCGTGACTGGATCCAAACCCACTACGCAGCGCAGATAGAGGCCATGGCCAGAGCCGCAGACGCAGAAATCAAAGGCCTCCAGATCGTCGTCGTGCCCACAGGCCCCCTCGTGGCCGAGGAGGAGGCCTCCCACGCCCTGGCCGGAGCCCAGGCCAGCGCCAAAGCCAACGAAAACCGCCGGGCCGAGATCGCGGCCATCGCCTCTCCCCTGGACGCGCGCTTCACCTTTGGCAGCTTCGTGGTGGGCAAGCCCAACGCCCTCGCGCACGCCGCCGCCCGCCGGGTGGTGGAAAGCGCGGGCGTACCCTTTAACCCCCTGTTCCTCTACGGCGGGGTCGGCCTGGGCAAAACACACCTCCTCCACGCCATCGCCCACGCGCTGGAGGCCCAGGCACCGGACAAGGTCGTCATGTACCTGTCCGCTGAGCGCTTTATGTACCAATTTGTCCGCGCCCTGCGCGCCGGAGACGCCATGGCGTTTAAGGAAGCCCTGCGCTCTGTGGACGTACTCCTCTTGGACGACATTCAGTTCATCGCCGGGAAGGAGAGCACGCAGGAAGAATTCTTCCACTCCTTCAACGCCCTGGTGGACCATAACAAGCAGATCATCATCTCCGCCGACCGCGCGCCGGGGGACCTCCAGGGCCTGGACGAGCGCCTACGCTCCCGCCTGGCGTGGGGCCTGGTGGCGGACCTCCAGCCCACCACCTATGACCTGCGCCTGGGCATCCTGCGCGCCAAGCGCGCGCAGCTGGGGCAAGAAGGGGGCGTGCCCGACGCAGTCCTGGAGTACCTGGCCACGAAAATCACAAGCAATATCAGAGAGCTAGAGGGCGCTTTGAACCGCCTCGTGGCCCACGCAGAGGTGACCAAAACCGATGTGACGCTGGAGACCACCGCAGAGGTGCTGGGCGATTTGCTGCGCAGCAACGACCGGCGCGTCACCATAGACGAGATCCAGCGCAAGGTGGCCGAGCACTACGCCCTGCGCCTGCCAGACATGCACTCCGCCCGCCGCGCGCGGGCCGTGGCGCGCCCCCGGCAGATCGCCATGTACCTGGCCAAGCAGCTCACGCCCCGCAGCCTGCCCGAAATCGGGCGCAAGTTCGGCGGGCGGGACCACACGACCGTCATGCACGCCGTGCGCAAAATTGAGGAGCTGATGGAGGCCGACGCCCAGATCGCCCAGGATGTGGACCTCCTGCGCCGCGCCCTGGCGGGGTAAAGGGGCCCGATAAGGCCTTGCGTCCCCGGCTCTGGGCCGCTACAACGCCCGGCATGGCCACCGAGCGCACCCTGTCCCTCATCAAGCCCGACGCCACGGCCCGCAACCTCGTGGGCGCGATCTGCGCAAAGCTGGAGGGCGCGGGCCTGCGCATCGTGGCGCAAAAGCGGGTCCGCATGACCTTGGCCCAGGCCCAGGCGTTCTACGCCGTGCACGCGCAAAGGCCCTTTTATCCAGAGCTGACGGAGTTCATGGCCTCCGGCCCCGTGGTGGCCATGGTCCTGGAGGGCGCGGGCGCCATCGCCAAAAACCGCGAGGTCATGGGCGCCACAGACCCCGCCGAGGCCGCGCCCGGCACCATCCGGGCAGAGCACGCGGCCTCCATAGGGGAGAACTGCGTCCACGGCTCCGACGGGCCCGAAACCGCCGCGCAAGAGATCCCCTTCTTCTTCGCCCAAACAGACATCGTGGGGTAGCGCCCCAGCCTAGCACCCCTTCGCGCGTGGCGCGCAGGGCCGCGATGATGTCCTTTAGGTGCTTTGTGTCGTTCACATAGACGTCTGAGGTCATCTCCCAGAAGTCCTGAGAGCGGTTGGTGATCTTCAGGTTTGTGATGTTCCCCCCGCTCTTGCCGATGACGGAAGACAGCGTGCCCAGGGTCCCGCCGGCGCCGCTGCGCCGTGATGGCTGCTGCGGGCGGAGGTCCGCACACAGTCTGGCGTTGCGTTCTCCTGCGCGGGGGCGTATCCTCGGCCCTTGACCATGGGAAAGCCGATGCGCGCCTTTCAGTTTATGCTCCTGGCCCTGCTCGTGGCCCTGGCCGCCGGGGCGGGCGTCCTGGCCCTTGTGGACCTTCCGGTGCGGCAGGGCCCCGCGGTCCTGCCCGTTGAGGTGCCCGCGGAGGATGCCTAGGGCCGCTCTGCTGTCCCTGCTGTGTCTCGTGCTGTCGTCCTGCGCGGGCGCCCCGGCGGCTCCGGAGGGGCCACCCTGGCACGCCGAGACAGAGTCCACCGGCCTGCGGTGGGCGCAGGACACACCCCGCCTGGACGCAGATTTGTGGCGGGGCTCAACGCGGGCCGAGGTTCTGACCCTGCTGGACTTGGCCCCTGCGGCGAAGCCGGGCGTGGAGTCCTGGCCCGCGCTGCGGCCTCTGGTGGGCCGCGCCCTGACCGCGCCCATTGGCCTGGCCTTCCTGGCGGACGGCGCGGAGCCCCCAGAACCGGGGCGAGACCTCTTGACCGCACGCGTGGAGGCCCTCCTTGCCCTGGACGAGCCTGAGAAAGCCGCAGCGCTTTACAGTGCGCTTGCAGCGGAGCCCTATGGGGCCCGCTTGGCCAAGGCGGGGGTCACGGCCTTCGTGCGCTCTGGGCAGACCCCCCTGGCCTGCGTAGAGGCCGCACTGGCCAGCCTCCAGGCGGATTCGCAAGACCCCTTCTGGGCGGACATCCGGGCCCGTTGTGCGGAGGAGCGCATCTCTTCCGCCGCTGCCAAGGCCCGGCCCGCCGTGGTCGTCCCAGACCCGGTGACGCCCGCGAGTCTGCCCCAGGTCCGCGAGGCCTTTGTCCAGGCGACTCGCGCGGGCCAGGGGGTGCCTGAGGCCTGGGTGGCCGCCCTGGACGCGCTGGAGATCCCCCGCACCGCGCCCGAGCTGCGACTCTATGCCTTCCTCCAGGCTGCAGCCGCCGTGGAGGCCCCCGCCGGGGAGGCCGCGAGTCGTTTAGAGGCCGCCCGGGACGCCCTCGCGGACGATTCGCAAGGGCAGGCCCTGTTCGCGGAAAGGGCACAACCCTTGATAGACGCCCCGCGTCGCTCTCTACTAGAGATAAACGTATCCAAAAAATATAAAGATAAACCAAAAAGCAAAAAAAACCCTTATGGGAACGCTTTTTCCTTGACAGAAGGTAAAGCTTATGTAATGGATGAACCCGTGGCGTTGGCAGGCCTGCACAGGGCGGTCACAGACCAGTCCGCTGGCCGGGTTGCCCTCGCCGCCGCGCTCCTCCTTTCGGGGCAGGAGCCGGGGTCTCACAGCCCCGGTGCCGTTGCGGAAGCTGTGGGCGCGCTGGCGGGCATGGGCCTTGCCACCACCGCCGAACGGGTGGCCGAACAGGCCATCTGCGCGGCAACACAAGAACTGTAAGTACAAACTTTTGCAAAGGAGAACACCACCATGGCTCGCCCCGGACGCCCCGCACTTCCCAGACCTAACCTCCACCGCTACGTGGACATGTTTGACCAAATGTTAGAGCAAGAGCGCGGTGCCGCCGTGAACACCCGCCAGGCGTACTTCCGGGACCTCGCGGACTTCTCAAAGTTTCTTAAAGAGGCCCTGGACAAGGATGTGGACACCGCCACCGGCGACGACATCCGCGCCTATATGAAGCACCTGTCCCAGAAAACGCACAGCAAAGGGGGCAAGGAAACCTCCATCGCCACCCGGACCATCGCCCGCCGCGTCTCGGCCTTGCGGCAGTTCTACCGCTACCTTGTCTCAGAAGACCTCCGCACCGACGACCCCACCTCGGACGTAGAGAGCCCCAAGCAGGTCCGCAGCCTGCCCAAGATCCTGACGGAGGACGAGGTCACAGCCCTCATCCAGTCCGCCGCCAGGGGGGAGAAGGTCCACAGCGTCCGCCTGGTGGCGCTGCTGGAGATCATCTACGCCACCGGCATGCGCGTGAGCGAGCTTGTGGGGCTGCCCCTGTCCGCTGTGGGTGAGGACACCCGCTACCTTATCGTGGGCGGCAAGGGTGACCGGGAGCGCATGGCCCCCCTGACGGACCCCGCGCGGGACGCGCTTATGGCCTACCTGGCCGTGCGCGAGCGCTTTATCGGCGGCGACACCGTGGCGCAGCAGGAAAAATGGCTCTTCCCCTCCCGCACGTCGGGGAACGGGCACCTGACGCGGCAGCGGTTTGCGCAGCTGCTCAAAGACCTCTCCCAGCAGGCGGGGCTGCCTGAGGGCAAGGTCTCCCCGCATGTGCTGCGCCATGCCTTCGCCACGCATCTCCTGGCCCGCGGTGCAGACCTGCGCTCCGTGCAAAAAATGCTCGGCCACGCAGACATCGCCACGACTCAAATCTACACCCATGTCCTGCCCGAGGACCTGAAGAAGGCCGTGGAGGACAAACACCCCCTGTCCGCACACAAGACCGGGACGCACAGCTGACGCTCCCTGACCACCCCCCCGCGCGCGCGGGGGGGCTTGCGGGACACCTATAGGTACTTCAAGAGGCTCGTCTCCTGCATCATCGCGGTGGCGCTCAGAGACACGTTCAGTTGTGTGTTCAGGGTCTGGAGCCGCACCGCCACGGTGCTGATATCTGCGTTCTCTGCGTTCGCCACAATCTGATTCAAAACCGTCTCGTCCATCTGGTGCTGGGTTTTATAGTCCCCCAGGCGCGCCCGGACGCCCTCCAGGTTGCCCTGCGCGGCCCGCAGGCTCTCTATGCCCCCCTGGAGCATCCCCCCCACAAACTCCAAAGCAGCGTAGAAGTTGTTCTGCATCTCGGCCAGCGTGTTCCCCGGCGCGCCCTCGGTCGTGGTCAGGCCCGTGGACGGGTCCACCACGTCCGCAATGGGGCCCAGGGTCTCGCTCTTGACATAGGCCATGGCGACCAAGACGTCCCGAAAGCCCCGTTCGTTGGCCAGAGTCGTGTACCGTATCTCCACCCCCTCGTCGGGGCGGAAGGTCACGCCCCCTGCCGTGCCGGACGCTATCTCGGGCGCGTATCCCACTGTGGCGTCCGATAGGGTGGCACGGGAGTCCAGCGCGGCCGTCAGCTCCTGCGTGTCTAGCGTGCCGTCCTTCCACTGCGTGAGCAGGCCAGACATGGCCCCGTCCAGAACGGTCCCGTCTTGGTATGGTGCGGTGGTGACCTGGTCTCCCGCGAAGAGGTAGCGCGCGCCGTCCTGGGTGTTCAAAAGGTCCTCCAGGATGGGGAAGAGGTCCGCCGCCGTGTCTTGGAGGTCTTGGAAGGCCGTGTCCATTTCCGCTTCTGTCAGGCCTATGGCCGTGGGGGGCGCGGTGCTGTCATCATAGACTATCTCCCCGGCCTGATGGCGGCCCTGGGCACCGAAGTTGAGGAGGGCGGCGGACAGATTCCCAGCCTGGGATTCAAACTCCTTTAGGGCCGAGATCATGGTCTCAAGCCGCCGGTCGGCGATCTCTATGTTGCGGGTGTAGGCCCCTACGTCTCCAAGGTCTGTGCGCGCCCGCTGGGTGGGCAAGGCGTCTTCACCCAGGCCGGAGAAGGTGGTGGACCTTTTTCCCGTGGCAAGCTGGCGGGCCAGGTCCGCCTGGTCCACCTGCTGGGCGCTTATGAGGGCAACCTGCGTTTGCATGAGGCCCAATGTGGATATGCCGGCCATGGGTGTTTCTCCTTATCCGTTGTTCCCGCAGCGCGGGCCGCGCCGCGCGCGCTGCCCTACACTGCCTCCAAAAGCTCGTCGAACATCCTTTGCACTGCGGACACGATGCGCGCCGAGGCCGCGAAGGCGGTCTGGATCACGATCATGTTGGCCAGTTCCTCGTCCACGTTGACCCCAGACTCGTTCAGGCGCTGGGTGGCCAGAAGGTCCGCCAGGGCCTGCGCGTCCCCCGCCTGAGAGGACACGCTTATCAGGGTCGTGGCCTGCTGGCCTATCACCCGCTGTGCGTAGTCTACGATCCCGGAGGCCCCGCGCACGGCCGTCTCTGTGTTCGCCCCGGGGCCCAGGTTTTCAGAGCGGAAGGGGGCGTGGGCCACGTCCGCCGAGGGCGAGAGGTTTTGCACCGGTGGGCCGGCGTCGTAGCTGCCAAAGAGGGCGGAGACAAGGCTGGCCCCCGCAGGCGCGCCCGAGCCCCCGGCCCCGGTGGCGGTGAAGGGCCCGGAGGTGATGGCAAGAGCCCCCCCGAAGGTGGGGTTGGCGAAGCTGTCCCCCGGCCGCAGAATCAGCACGCCACTCGCGGCGTAGGCGTCCGCATCGTAGGCCAGGCCCGGCACGCCCGTGTCCCCCGGCACGGCTGGGTCCAGGATGAGGGCGTCTATCAGGTCGTCCTCGTCCATGCCGGGGGTGATGGCTATGCGCACCGGGGCGTCCGTCCCAACCTGGACGTCTATATAGGGGTCTGCGGCGTCGTATGTCCCCGCCGCGAGGCCCAGAAACGCAAAGCCCGCCGCGCCCATGTCCACATCGGCCAGCTCTATGTCGTGGGGAGAGGTGAGGACCAGCCGCCCGCTCCCGTCCACCGTGGCTGTTATGTCCGTGTGCAGGGCGGATATGTGCGCCGCCAGGTCCACAGCGGTGGCGCTGCCCGCAGGCGCAACCGCGTTTACGTCCACGTCAAAGGCCAGGGGCCCCGCGCTTTCCCCCGCCGGGTCTAGGATGATGCGGAAGGTGTCCGCGCCCGCCGGCGTGAAGGGGCTGCCCGGCGCGGCCATGAGGTCCCCCACGGACCCCACGGCCCGCGTGCCCCGGAGGGTGTTTGTGGCGTGGACGCCCAGCCATTCGCGCAGGTCTGTCGCGCCGTTCGCCGTGGCGCGGATGTCCGCTGTGCCGGTGGCCTGTTGGTGAGAGACCGCGCCAAAGGCGTAGTCCACCACCCGGCGCAGGACGGCACTGGAGCCGGGGGGGGCGCTCAGGTCTGTGCCCGCCGTTCCGCGCTGGAGGAGGGAGAGGTCATCGGTGATAGCCGGGTTCACCCTGATGAGGGACGCGAAGCCCACATAGGGCACGGCCACGGGCGGGTCCGCCGCTGGGTCCGGATCGGCCTCCGCTGGCACAACGCCCAGGCGGTTTGTGAACAGGGTCAGTCCCTGTGCGTCCATCCGTGAGGCCAGGCGGTACGCCAATTCGTCCATCTGGGCCATCTGCTGGGGCAAGTCTTCATCCCGGAGGGCGATAAGCCCCCCGAGTTCTCCCCCGATAGAGGAGGCCGTGATGTCGATTGCGCCCTCACCGTCCGTGACGGGGTTGCCGATATACACCGCCCCAGCGGTCCAGGGGTAAGCGTTCGTGGCGGCCAGGGGCGTGGGGCGGAAGGTCAGCTGCCGCGCTGTTTCGCTGGCCAAGTCCTCGTTCGTGAGGCTCTTGACCACCATCACGCCGTCTCCGCGCTGATAGAACGACACCCCGATAAGGCTCGACAGTTCGCGCATTATCTCATCACGCTGGTCTTCGTACGCTGCGGTGGAGCGGCCTACGTTCGCTGCAGACAAAATGGTGTTGTTGGACTCGGCCACCTGCACCAGAAGGCTGTTGACCCTCTGCACGGTGCTCTCCATGTGCCCCTGCACATCGTTGCGCAAGGTGGTGATGGTCTGGGCGGTCGTGCGCAGCCCTGCGGCGGCCTCCTCCGCCCGCGCCATAGCCTGAGACTGCAACAGTTTGTCCTCGGGCGAGTCAACCAGGACTGTGAAGGCGTCGCGCAGGCGTGCGATCTTCGCGGCGAAGGACACCTCGTCTTCTGGCTTGCCATAAGACGCCTCTATGCGCTCCAGGTATGCCTGCCGCACGCTGTGGCTCTGCGCGGCGCTGGAGGCGTTCCACATGTCGCGGGTTAGGTCCATGTCCACGCTGCGCGTGATGATGCCCGAAGACACCCCGACGCTGACGCCCGCTATGGCGCGGGAGTACTGCGGCAGGGTCTTGTCCGTATAGCCAGCGGTGGAGGCGTTGGCGATGTCCGTAGAGATCGTAGCCAACTGCTCCTGCGCCACGCGCAGCCCCGACAGGGCTGCCGAGAGGGAGGTTATACCCATTCTTTCGCGTGCTCCTTACGCTTCTTAACCCCCTTGCCTCCTGCAAGAGGGGTGCCAAGCGCTCCACCGGGCACGGGAGCACTATACCAAAAGTTGCAGTATGGTCAAGCCCTCTGGCTTTAAGGGGGGGCTAGGCCAGAACGTCCACGACACTCTCCGCGGCGTTGGTCTGGGCCTCCGCGCCGGAGGCGGGCGCATCTCCGGTGGAGGTCTGCACAGGCTCCGCAGAGGTTGTGGCGTCAGGCGCGGGGGCCCGCTCTCCAGGCAGGGCATACGTGGCAGGGCTCGCCTCAACCACAACACTCTCCTCGGCCAGGTGCCGGGCGGTCCGCTGCTGCGCCGCCAGGCGCGCGTCAGAGGGGATCTGCCCCAGCACATCCCCGGTCTCCCCGTCTCGAATCTGCCAGACGGCCCTGTTGTAATTGAGGTTCACATACACAACGGGGCTTACGAAGGGCGCTTTGGCCGTTGGGAGGACCCCTGAAACCTGCGCGGGCTGTGCGGAGGCAGCGGCCTGAGGAGACTCACCAGCCATGCCGGGCAGGCCGCGCAGGAGGGGCGCGGCGGCAATGGTGGAGTTCACGGCTTCTATCACGCTGCACCTTCCCCGGACCCCTAGATCGGGTATTATGACCACAAAGCCACTACTTCCAGAATAGCATACCCTGACACAAAAGTCAAGACCCTCTGGCACCCTTGCGCGCCCACCCCCCGGCCTCGGTCTCCTGCCAATAGGTGGGATCGTGCCCTGCGGCACGGGCGGCGGACCACGCGGCGCGGGCGGCGGTCACCCCGGCGTGGTCTCCCCCCTCAAACAGGTGGCAGATGAGGGCAAAGCCCCCATCCCCGGCCCCGTCCGCGCCGGGCAGGAGGAACAAGACATCCGCGCTGGCAGGGTTGTCCCCGCCGGTGGTGAGCCATATGGGCTGGTCCGCCGCAAACCGGGCCGTGGGCGGGTCCCCCGCGTGTCCGTGGGCCAGGAAGGACCCCGGCGGCCCGCTCCACAAGGCGCGGGAGAGCGCGGAGAGGTCTGCCCCCGGCTCCGCCCGGACCACGGCCCGGCGGTCCGCAGACAGAGCCTTGTCCAAAAGGGCCGCGAGGGCCGCGGTGAGCCCCCGTCGCGTCAGGTGGTAAAAGCGGATGTCTGGGTCCCCCATGGCCCGGAAGTATAGCCAGAGGCCCAAAAGGCCGGCAACCGGGCCGGTGGGGTGGCAAAATGGTGGCTGCGCGGTGGCTACGCGGTATCACAGCGGTATCTGGGCGGTGTCTCAGCGGTGGCGCGGCGGTATCAGTGCGGCGGCTGCGCGGTGGCGCGATTGCGGTAGATTTTGGGCGCGGGTGTCCGGCTACTGTCTTGACTATACACCATTTTTCCTCTGGAGGCAAGAAAAAAAGCTGCGGCGCAGCATAGATCCGGGGGCCCCTCCCCCCCGCGCCCCGGGGGCGCTATTATGCCCACCGTGCCGACCATACCCCCCCGCTTCCTGGAGGAGATCCGCGCGCGGGTGAGCGTGTCCTCTGTCGTGGGCGCGCGCGTGCGCCTCATCCGCGCGGGGCGTGAGCACAAGGCCTGCTGCCCCTTCCACCACGAGAAGACGCCCTCGTTCTATGTGAACGACGAAAAGGCGTTTTACCACTGCTTTGGCTGCGGTGCACACGGGGATGTCATCCGCTTCCTGATGGACCACGACAAGATGCCCTTTTTGGAGGCCGTGGCGGCCCTGGCGGCGCAGGCGGGGCTGGAGGTCCCAAAGGCCTCGCCGGCCGAGGTGAAAAGGGAGCGGGCGCAGCGGACCCTGTATGACGCGCTGGCCGAGGCGGCGGCGTTCTTCCGGGGGCATCTGCGCGGGCCGCCTCTGGATTATCTGCGCGCCAGGGGCCTCTCGGAGGAGGCCATAGGGGCCTTTGGCCTGGGCTACGCCCCGGCGGACGGGGGGGCGCTGGTGGCGCACCTGGAGGCCCAGGGGTTTGCGCGCGCGCAGGTGGTGGAGGCGGGCCTTGCCCGGCCCTCCACGCGGGGAGGGGGGCTCTACGCCTTTTTCCGCGACCGCGTCACCTTCCCCGTCACGGACGCGCGGGGGCGCATCGTGGCCTTCGGCGCCCGGGCCCTGTCTGACTCCGGGCCTAAGTACATCAACTCGCCTGACTCCCCGGTGTTTGATAAATCCCGCGCCCTGTTCGCCCTGCGTGAGGCCAAGGCTGGCGCGCGCGCGGGGCACACTCCCCTCATCGTGGAAGGGTACATGGACGCTCTTGCGTGTCACGCGGGGGGTTTCCGCGGCGCGGTGGCCCCCATGGGCACGGCCCTCACCGCAGAGCAGCTGGGCCTCATATGGCGCATATCGGACGCTGCGCCCGTCTTGGCCCTGGACGGGGACGAGGCCGGGCGGCGGGCCGCCCTGCGCGCCGTGGAGCGGGCCCTACCCCTCCTCGCGCCGGGGCGGACGCTGCGCATCGCCCTCCTGCCCGCCGGGGAGGACCCAGACAGCCTTATCCGCCGGGCCGGGCCGGGGGCCCTGCGCCGCGCGCTGGAGGGGGCCGCGCCCCTGGTGGACTTCCTGTGGCAGGTCCACGTGGCACAGCGCCGCACGGACACACCCGAGTCGCGCGCCGCAGCCCAAAAGTCCCTCATGGACGCCATCGGCACCATCGCAGACCGGGAGGTTGCCGGGCACTACCGCGCCGCCGCGCGCGAGCGCATATCGGCGGCCTTCTTCCCCCGCAGTGGCCGGAAACGTCCGCCCGGCGCGGGCATCTTGCCCCGCCCCGTGGCACCCCTCTTGGTGAAGACGCAGCAGGCCCTGCTGGCCGGGGTGCTGAATCACCCCCATATATACCCCCAGGTGGAGGAGGTCCTGGGCCGCATGGCCGTGGCGGACGCGGGTCTAGACGCCCTGCGGTGCGCCCTCATCGCCGCCCTGGAGGCCGACACCGGGATAGGGCCCGACGCGCTGGCCGCAAATCTCCGTGTCGAGGGGCACGCAAAAGTTATGGATGACATGGACAGCACTTCGGTCTATATTCGCGCCCCATTCGCGGCTCCAGGGTCCGATCCGTCCGTCGTAGCCCCGTTGTGGCTGGAGCGGGCGGCGGAGATGGAAGCCAAGCAGGAGCAAAGGGTACGGGCACATGGTTCCAGAAACACCGGATAAGGACGAGGACGCCCTCGCGGGGCCCCCCCTGGGCGCGGCCGTTAAAAAGCTTATCGCCGGGCACAAGGGCAAGGGGGTGGTCACCTACGACGCCCTGAACGCCGCGCTGCCGGCCCAGCAGTTCTCGTCAGAAGAGATTGACGATGCCATGGCCGCCCTGGCCGACGCGGGGCTGCGCATCGTGGAGGCGGAGGAGCCCCACGACGAAGACGACGACGACAGCGCCGCCGCCGCAAAAAAGGGCGACGAGGACGAGGACGAGGACTCAGAGGACAAGGATGACGAGGAAGAGACCGGAGACAAGAAGGTCGCCCGGTACGAGGCTTCGGGCAACATAGGCACGGACGACACCGGGCGCACTGAAGATCCGGTGCGCATGTACCTGCGGGAGATGGGGGCCGTGGAGCTGCTCTCTCGCGAGGGGGAGATTGCCATCGCCAAACGCATAGAGGCCGGGCGCGACCTGATGATCAGCGGGATATGCGAGAGCCCCCTGGCCATTGAGTCCCTCATCGCGTGGTACAGAGCCCTGCAGGGGGGTGACATCCTCTTGCGCGAGGTGATTGACCTGGAGGCCACCTACAGCGCGGACAGCGAGAGCGAGGCAGAGGCAGAGAGCGAGAACGACGACGAGGCCCCCGAAAGCGACGGCGCGGCAGAGCCTGCGCCCGCTGAGGGCGATACGGACACGGACGACGATGAGGACGACTCCAGCCCCACCGTTACGGCCATGGAGCGGCAGCTGACCCCCGTGGTGATGGAGAGCTTCGGCAAGATAGAGGCCACCTACAAACAGATGCAGCGCGTGCAGGGGGAGCGCCTAGCGGCCCTCCAGCGCGGGCGGGAGCCCTTCGCCTCCACCAACCGCCGCTATGAGGCCCTGAAGGCCGAGATGGTGGACCTGATGAACGCCGTGCAGCTCAACAACGCGCGCATAGACCAGATGGTCAAGCGCCTGTACGCCATGAACACAGAGCTTGTGGCACTGGAGACGCAGATCCTGCGCGTGGCCACGCAGAGCGGGGTGAAGCGCGAAGCCTTTTTGAAAGAACACTACGGTGCGGAGCTGGACCCCGGCTGGCTGGAGCGGGTGGCGGGCAAGAGCGCAGCCTGGGCCAAATTTGCGGACAAGCACGGGGAGAAGGTCGGTCAGCTGCGTGAGCACATCGCCGCCATAGCAGAGGAGGCCATGCTGCCTCTTGGGGAGTTCCGGCGCATTGTGGCCACGGTGCAAAAGGGCGAGCGCGAGGCCGCCCGGGCGAAAAAGGAGATGGTGGAGGCGAACCTGCGCCTGGTGATCTCTATAGCGAAGAAATACACCAACCGGGGCCTGCAGTTCCTGGACCTTATCCAAGAGGGCAACATCGGCCTGATGAAGGCCGTGGACAAGTTTGAGTACCGGCGGGGCTATAAGTTCTCCACCTACGCCACGTGGTGGATACGGCAGGCCATCACCCGGTCCATCGCGGACCAGGCGCGCACCATCCGCATCCCCGTCCACATGATTGAGACCATCAACAAAATCGTGCGCACCTCGCGCCAGATGATGCACGAGATAGGGCGCGAGCCGCGTCCGGAGGAGCTGGCCAAGCGGCTGCACATGCCCGTGGACAAGGTCCGCAAGGTTCTGAAAATCGCCAAGGAGCCCGTGTCGCTTGAGACCCCGGTGGGGGACGAGGAGGACTCGTCCCTGGGTGATTTCATTGAGGACAAGAACGCCCTGGCCCCCGTGGACTCCGCCATACACTCCAACTTGCGCGAAACGACAACCCGCGTCCTGGCCACCCTGACCGCGCGGGAGGAGCGCGTGTTGCGCATGCGCTTTGGCATTGGTATGAATACCGACCACACGCTGGAGGAGGTGGGCCAGCAGTTTAACGTCACGCGCGAGCGCATCCGCCAGATCGAGGCCAAGGCGCTGCGTAAGCTCAAGCACCCCACGCGCAGCCGCAAGTTGCGCAGTTTTTTGGAAGTTTAGTTTTTAATCTGAGGAGGTAAAAAATGGCAAAATCTATATGTCTTTTTAATCACAAGGGCGGCGTTAGCAAAACAACAACCGCATTTAATCTTGGCTGGGTTCTTGCCGAAAAAGGAAAAAAGGTACTTATTGTTGATCTTGATTCTCAGTGCAATCTTACTGGTCTTGTTCTTGGATTCAACGCTATAGACGGAGACCATATGGAGCTATTTTATCAGAACAGGGATAACCTTACATTAAAAGAAATAGTTGCCTCAATTATTGAAGGTGTGCGACCAGAAGATTATATGGTTGGCAATAGAGGGAAGCCGTTCAAGACAAAAAACGATAATCTTTATTTGTTGCCGGGACACTTAAATACATCGGATCTTGATTCCCAAATTAGCGTTGCGCTTAAGATTGCTTCAGGTGTGCCAGCCACAAGAAATATTCCCGGGAGTCTGCCAAAAATGCTATCTCTTATTGGTGTGAATTATGATTATATTATATATGATCTAAGCCCAAATGTCGGTGGCTTGAATCAGGTCATTTTAATGTCTAGCGATTATTTTATAGTCCCGACCTCTCCAGATTATTTTTGTCTTCAGGCTGTTAATTCTCTAAAAAAGAATATAATAAAATGGCATTCTGAGATTAATGCCTTCAGAGAGAGTCACGGATTCGACAGTTCTTTTTCTATAAAAAATAAACCCAAATTTCTTGGTGCCGTACAGCAAAGATATAGGCCGCGCTATGAAAAACCTGCAAAATCTTTCCAGGGATGGATTAATAAAATAAGAGATGCTATAAATATGAATCTTGTCCCCCCCCTAGAGGAAATAGGGTGCGTCGCAAGCCTTGAAAAGGTTAGAGAAGTCCTGGATGGAACAGACCTAAATCCATACGATCTTGCGCATATATCTGATTTTAATTCTCTAATAGCGATTAGTCAAAAAATATCAAAACCTATTTTTGCGCTGACAGATCAAGAGATAAAAGAGCACGGAAAAGTTTTTGGTCACGCGGAGGATACAATGTTGAAAAGCAGAGATAGGTTTAGCGCTGCTTTTGGTGATCTTGGGGACAGGGTTTTGAGGTTGACTGAGTAGTTTTTAGAGGTGCCTTCTGCACTTATAATGCTATCAAAATCTCTCGCCCCCGAGATGGCAGCCACCAATGCCCTCATCCTAGAGCGGCTGGAGGACGTGGGTGTGCCCCTCATCCCGCAGGTGGCCCGGCACCTGATAGAGGCCGGGGGCAAGCGCATCCGCCCCCTTTTGGCCCTGGCGGCGGGCGCCATCACCGGAGCGCCGGAGAGCGGCACGCGCCTTCTGGCCGCCGCGGTGGAGTTCATCCACTCCGCCACCCTCTTGCATGACGACGTGGTGGACGAAAGCCGCCAGCGCCGGGGCCGCCCCTCCGCCCCCGCAGCGTTCGGCAACAAGGCCGCCGTCCTGGTGGGGGACGCCCTGTTCGCGCGCGCCTTTGAGATGATGGTGGCCACCGGCTCCCTGCCCGCCCTGGGCACTTTGGCAACCGCCTCGGCCACCATCGCCCGGGGGGAGGTGGCGCAGCTGGCCGCGCTTGGGCACCTCAACACCTCTTGGGCTGCCTATGTGGAGATTATAGACGCCAAGACCGCTGCCCTGTTCGCTGCTGCGTGCAAGGCCCCCGCGCTGTTGGCCAAGAGCCCGCACGCGGACGCCCTGGCTGCCTATGGCCGCGCGCTGGGCCTGGCCTTTCAGGTTGCGGACGACGTGCTGGACTATGAGGGCGGGCTGGGCAAGGAGCCGGGGGACGACTTCCGCGAGGGTAAGGTGACCGCGCCCGTCCTCCTCGCGCTGGAGGGCCGTGAGGACCGGGGATTCTGGGCCCGCGCGCTGGGCAACATAGGCGCGCTGCCCGAGGCGCTCGAACGGCTGGAGTGTGTAGGGGCCCTGGACGCCGCGCGGGCGCGGGCCCTGGCTTACGCACATGAGGCACAGGGGGCCCTGGCCCCCCTGCCCACAAGCCCCCTGAAAGACGCCCTGTTGGCCCTAGCCCCCTACGCCGCCGGACGGGGATAGGGCGCCTCCCCGACCCTGGCCATGGCGCAGGTGGGTGTGTATGCTCCGGCGCTATGCGCTGTGTGCTCCTGGCCCTTATGCTCTTGCCCATCCCTGCCCTGGCGGCGGATATCGTGCCCCACGTGGCAACCTATGACGTGCGCATGGTGGCGAGCCGCTCTGCCGGTGGCCTGGTGCACATCGCGGGGAGCCTGGACTACCGCCTTGACAGGACGTGCGAGGGGGACTGGGCGGGCGCACACCGCTTCCGCCTGAGGTATGACTACGCGCAAGAGCCCTCTGTGGAGGTGGCCACAGACACGGCGACTCTGGAGACGGCGGACGGGCGGGCGCTGGACTTTACGAGTCGCCGCGTGGCGGGGGGGGAACTGGTGGAGGACGTCCGTGGCCGCGCGGAGGGGGGCCGGGCCGTGTATGTCCGTCCGCCAGGCCTGGCGTTTGCCCTGCCGGAGGGTACGTTGTTGCCCGTGGCGCACATGCGGGCGGTGCTGGCCGCCGCATCCGCAGGTCAAAAGACTTTTTCTGCCCAGGTGTTTGAGGGGGACGACGCGCGCGGGCCGCGCCTGGCGAGCGCTGTGATAACCCCTCTGGCGGACCCCCCGGCGGTGGAGGGTCTCCCGCCTGGCCCGGCGTGGCGGGTGCGGATGGCGTTCTTCCCCCTGGGCGCGCAGGACTCTGCGCCAGAGTATGAGGTCGCGGCCACCCTCCACCCGGGGGGGGTGGTGAGCGCTGCGCAGGTGGACTACCCCGATTTTTCTGTGGCGCAGAGCCTGACCCACTTTGACCGGCTCCCGGATGTGCCGGGGGAATGTTATGAATAGGAGTGCGCACAATGATGCCCACATACAAAAACCGACCCGCCCTCTTCGCCCTGGCCGTAGCCGCGCTGCTCGCGCTGTGGATGGCCTCCGGCCTCTTTTTCCCCGCGCGTGACGAGGCCACGGAGGCTGGTCAAGAGGCCGCCCTGCCAAAAGTGCAAGTGGTGGACTCCGTGGCGCAGGAGGTCGCGCCAAACGTCACCATGACGGGCCGGACAGTGCCCAGCGCGCAGGTCCAGGTCCAGGCTGAGGTGGACGGCCGCGTGGAGGCCCTGCCTGTGGAGGAGGGGGACGCCGTCAAGGCCGGGGACCTCCTCGCGCAGATAGAAGCGCGGGACCGGGCCGAGCGCGTGGCGGAGGCGGAGCGCCGGAGGGCGCAAAGGGCGATGGAGTTCAAGGCCGCGCAGGGCCTCGCGGGGCGGGGCTTCGCCTCAGATGTCCGGCTGGCCGAGACGCGAGCGAACCTGGAAGCCGCGCGTGCGGCGGAGGCGGCGGCCCGCCTGGCACTGGCCAAAACCCAGGTGGCCGCGCCCTTCTCTGGCGTGGTGGCGGAGCGGTTTGTGGACGCCGGGGCCTATGTGACGCCGGGGCAAGCCCTGTTTGATCTGGTGGCCCTGGACCCCCTGGAGGTGGAGGGCTACGCTTCGGAGCAGCAGGTGGGGCATCTGGAGGCCGGGCAGGCGGCCACTGTGCGCCTCTTGGACGGGCGGGAGGTGTCTGGGCGTTTGGCCTTCATCGCGCCCGTGGCGGGTGAGACAGCGCGGACCTTCCGCGTGAAGGTGCGTGTGCCCAACCCGGCGCACGCGGTCCGGGCCGGGCGCACCGCCACCCTGGCCTTCTCTGGCACACCGGAGCCCGCGCATAAGATTTCCCCCGCCGCCTTGACCCTGGACGACGCGGGCACTTTGGGCGTCCGGATCGTGGGCGGGGGGGACGTGGTGGGCTTTGCGCCTGTTGCGGTCGTGCGGGAGGAGGCCGACGCGGCCTGGGTCTCTGGCCTGCCCGCGCGGGCCCGAATCATCGTCGTGGGGCAGGAGTTTGTGGCGGCAGGGGAGAAGGTGGCCGTACAGACGATCGGCGCGGAGGCTACGCCCGCCACTGCCGCGAACGGGCCGCCCCTCACCGAAGAAGGCCAGAACCCGGCCCCAGGGCCGTGAGGACCTCATAGGGGATGGTCCCACACCCGGCGGCCAGGGCGTCTATCCCCTGGTGAGGCCCCAGGACCTCCATCACATCCGGGTCCCGGCCCAGGTGCGTGACCTCCACGCATGTCAGGTCCATGGACACCCGCCCCCGGACGGGGCAGGGCACGCCGTTGTGGTAAAGCGCGGCGCGGTTTGAGGCCGCGCGCAACAGGCCGTCGGCGTAGCCCAGCGCCACAGTGGCCACGCGGGCGTCCTTTGGGAAGCGATAGGTCGCGCCGTAGCCTATAGACGCCCCGGCGGGGACGGTGGCCGTCTGCAAGACCGGCGCGTGGAGTGCCAAAACGCCCTCCGCACCGCACCCGCCGTACAGGGCTATGCCGCAGCGGGCCAGGGCGTGGTGCGTGGCAGGGTTCGCCAGGAAGGCGTGCGACGCGGCCAGGGAGGCCGGGACGTCCGGGAACGCTTTGGTTAACGCCGCGAAGGCCGCGCACTGGGCTGCATTCAGGGGGTGCGCCCAGTTGTCCGCGCAGGCCAGGTGGCTCAAGAGGAGGACCACGCGCCCCGTGCACAGCATCCCCCGGGCCTCGTCTGGCGCAACGCCCAGGCGGTGCATCCCCGTCTCTACCTGCAGGGCCACGGGGCCGTCACAGGCCCGCCACTGCGCCGGCGTGCTGACCACCGGGATGAGGCTCGGCCCCACGGGCGGGCCGTTCAGGACGAAGATCCGCGCCCCCGCGCCCAGGATACCGCGTAAGGCCGCGCCCTCGGCGGCGGTCGCCACGAAGAAGTCCCGGCACCCGGCGGACCACAGCGTGCGGGACACTAGCCCCGCGCCCAGGCCATAGGCGTCGGCCTTCACCACACCCGCCACGGCGCAGCCCGACGCCGCCCGCGCCACCAGGCGGGCGTAGTTCCGGGCGACCGCGCCCAGGTCCACAGTGGCGGCCGTGGCGCGCATAGACCAGCCTTACCCCATTATGCCCCAGCAGCCAACGCCGCCGGCTTGTGAAGGACAGGGCTGTGCGGGCCCGAAAAATGCCGCGCCGCAGAGCGAATATTTTCCCACAGCGCCCAAAAATGGTGTATACTCAAACCCGTAGGCAGGCCCTCCCGCGCGAAAAACAGCCCAAAAGCGCCACCGCCCAGCCACCGCTGTGCTACTGCCGTGCCACCGCCCAAATACCGCGGTGATACCGCTGCGCTACCGCCGAGCCACCGCGCAGATACCATTTTGGGGCCCCAAAGCGACGCCATCTTGCGCGGCGCGGCTCCGGCCAAGGTTAAAACGCCAACCGCTTGGCGATCAGGTTGGGTCCTTTTTGCCAACAGCCTTGGGCTCTCCGTATCTGTTGGTGTCCTTTTGTCCGGGCCACAGAAAAAGCATTAAAAAATATAGAATTATAGGTGATAAGAGTGCCCAGAAAAGAATTGGCTGATTCCCGGCTGCTATCTGGACGCGCTCTAACCCGCCAGGATCCCATAATTCAGCAGGAAATCCGGTGTACATCTCAATGTGCAAGGGCACCGTTGAAAAGCCGAACGGAATTTGAAGTAGACCAATCAGCGCTGGAAACAGGCTCCACCATCCGCTTAACCCGATATCGTGTAAACGTTTGACAGCAAGAGCAAACATACCAAGCGGCATAAGAAATTTTAAAATTAAGTTTTCAAATATATATAGAATTAGAGATATGACAGTATTCAGGTTCTCTGATAATTCTAAGAAAATTAACAAGAAAGTAGGCAAATATACAATAACAAATGCAGGTGGCACAACAACAATGCCCAGGGCTAAAGAGCTCCAGATATAACTTAAACGACCTAAGCGGCCATAAAACGAAAAAATCTTTGTTCTTAATTTTTTTGATATTATGAAATCTAGAAAAGTTTTGCGTTCCACTTTTGTTTTCCTTATTTTTTAACTTAAAACGCCAACCGCTTGGCGCTCACAACGTGGGGCAGGGCCTTGATGTCCGCGAAGACGTCGTCGGGCAGGGGGGCGTCCAGGTTGATGACGCACACCGCCGCGCCACCCTCATCCTGCCGGCCCAGGCGGAAGTCCGCGATGTTGATCCCCGCGTCGCCCAGCAGGCACCCCACCGCGCCCACCAGGCCCGGCTCATCCCGGTTGCGGATGAACAGCATGTGCGCCGTCAGCGCGACCTCAATGGGCACGCCCTCCACGTTCACCAGGCGCGGCTCCCGCCCCGTGAACAAGGTCCCCGTCACGTTCCGCACGCGCTCATCGCTTGTCACGGTCATCTCTATCATGCTGCGCCAGTTGCGCGAGGTTGGGTCATAGCTCTGCTTAACCTCTATGCCCCGTGCCTGGGCCACCTGGAGCGCGTTGACCAGGTTCACGCTCTCCACCTGCCCGGCCAGGAGGTTGGCCAGGATGGTCGCCGCGATCGGGTCCGTGTTGACGTCCGTCACTGTGCCCTCATAGGCGATGTCCACCTTACGGATGGCGCTGCCCGTGATCTGCCCGGCGAACTTGCCCAGGGCCGCGCCCAGCTTCAGGTACGGCTGTAGGCGCGGGGCGTCCTGCGCGGACACGCTGGCCGTGTTCAGGGCGTTGGTGACGGCCCCGGTGGTCAGGTAGGCCGCGATCTGCTCCGCCGCCTGGATGGCCACAGCGTCCTGCGCCTCCGCCGTTGCTGCGCCCAGGTGGGGCGTGCACACGACGTTCGGGTGGCCGAAGAGCACGTTTTCCTTGGCCGGCTCCACGGAGAACACGTCAAAGGCCGCCGCGCCCACGTGCCCGCTGTCCAGAGCGGCGCGCAGGGCGGCCTCGTCCACCAGGCCCCCACGGGCGCAGTTGACCAGGATGACGCCCTTTTTCATGGCCGCCAGGGCCCCCGCGTCTATCATGTGCGCGGTCTCCTTGGTCTTGGGCACGTGCAGCGTGATAACGTCCGCGCGCTTGTACAGGTCTTCCAGGCTCACCCGCTCCACGCCCAGGGCCAGGGCGCGCTCCTCCGTCAGGTAGGGGTCATAGGCGATGACGCGCATTTTCAGGCCTTGGGCCCGGTCGGCCACGATGCTCCCGATGTTTCCCGCGCCGATGAGGCCAAGGGTCTTGCCCGAGATCTCCCGCCCCATGAACTTGGACTTCTCCCACTTCCCGGCGTGGGTGGACGCGCTGGCCGCTGGGATCTGCCGGGCCGCCGCGAACATCATGGCGATGGCGTGCTCCGCCGTCGTGGTCGTGTTCCCAAAGGGCGTGTTCATCACCACGATCCCGGCCTGCGTGGCCGCCGGAATGTCCACGTTGTCCACGCCGATGCCCGCGCGCGCAATGACCTTAAGGTTTGTCGCCGCTGCGATGATCTCCGCCGTCACCTTCGTGGCAGAGCGGATGGCCAGGCCGTCGTACGCGCCGATGATGGCCTTGAGCTCCTCGGGCGGCAGGCCCGTTTTCACGTCCGTTTCCACACCGGCCTCGCGGAGTATCTCCGCCGCGCGCGGGGCCAGCTTGTCTGCAATCAAAACTTTGGGCATGGGGGCCTCCTTATATTCTCTCTGGTGCATTGGTGTCGTGGCCACAAAACACAATCCCTCAGCGCCCGCAAGGCCCAAGACTGCGATGCACCCTTGCCCGCCCGTTCGCGGCTGCTATGCTCCCGCCATGACCACCCTCACCCTCCCCCGCTGGTGGGACCTGCACGCCCACTTCCGGCAGGGGGACCTTATCGCTCCGCTCGTGCGGGCGCACCGGGCCATGGGCTGCGCGGGCTTTGTGGCCATGCCCAACACGGCCCCCCCCGTGGCGCGGGTGTTGGAGGACGACCCCGGCGACGCCTGGAGCATTGAGGCATATGCCCGCATGTTCCGGGATGCCGGCGCGGGGGATATGGAGGCCATCGTTCCGCTTTACCTCACCACTGCCACAACCCCCGCGATGGTGGAGCGGGGCGCGGCGGAGGGCGCGCTGCGGGCAGCGAAGTATTATCCCCCCCACGGCACGACGGGTGCCGGCGCCGCGGCGGATGTCCAGACATATTTTGACAACGGCGTGTTTGCGGCGATGGAGGCCGCGGACCTTGTCTTGTGCGTGCACGGGGAGGCCCACGACGTGGCCGACGCGGACTATTTCTCCAGGGCCACCAACGCGGAGGAGGCGTTTTACCGCGAGATCGCGCCCCGGATTGTGGAGTGCCACCCAAAATTGCGCATGGTGGCGGAGCATGTCACAACCGCTGTCGCGGCGGACTTTGTGCGGCAGGCCGGCCCGCGTGTGGGGGCGACCGTAACGCCCCAGCACCTGCTGTACACCACCGGGCACCTCCTGCGCGGACTGAAGCACCACCTGTACTGCCTGCCGGTGGTCAAGTTCGCCGAAGACCGGGCAGCCCTGCGCGACCTGGTGCGCACGCACCCCACGGCCTTTGCGGGGACGGACTCTGCGCCGCACGCAACGAAGATGACGGCGTGCGGCTGCGCGGCCGGGTGCTACACCGGCGGCGTGGCGCCGCAGCTCTATGCCATGGCGTTTGAGGAGGCCGGGGCGCGCCTAGACAAGGCCGAAGATGCCGCCGCGTTCCGGGCGTTTTTGTGCGAACGGGGCCCCGCGTTTTGGGGCCTGCCCGTGCCGAAGGACACCTTCACCCTGGAGCGGCGCGAGGCCTCGGTGGCACCGCTGCCCACCCCGCAGGGGCCCATCACCCCGCTGCCCCTGGGCGTGGGGATGCAGACCCTGCCCTGGGCCATCGCGTAAACCCGCCCCTTGCCCGGCGCGGCGTGCACTGCTACATATTGGCCCGATTCGGTGTAAGACTAAGGGAGGGCGCGCTGTGGAGATCGCTGTACACGGGAAACAGGTGGATGTGGGAGACGCGCTCCGCGCACACGCGGAGGCGCGCCTGCGCGAGAAGAACGACAAATACTTTGGCCGTGCCACGCACGCGACCGTCACCTTCAGCCGGGACGGCCACGGCAAGGGCACCTTCCGCGTGCACATCTTTGTCTACATCGGGTCCAGGAACCTCACCGTTAACGCAGACGCCAAGGACCACGACCCCTACGCCGCTTTTGAGAAGGCCGCCGAGAAGGTGGGCAAGTCTTGGCGACGGTTTAAGCGCAAGATCCGGGACGACCACCGCCGGGACGAGGCCGCCGCCATAAAGGCCCGGGACTTCATCCTGGTCTCCGCCTCCCCGGAGGAAGAGGGCGAGGATCAGGGCGGAGACGCCGGCGATTCTGGCACCGGAGAGCCCACCATCGTCGCGGAAGCCGTGGCAGAGATAGACACCCTGTCCGTGGCCGAGGCCGTGGCCCGCATGGAGCTGGCCGGACAGGGGGCCTGGCTGTTCAAGAGCGGGTCCCACGGCGGGCTGAACATGGTCTACCGCCGCGCGGACGGGCACGTGGGCTGGGTTGACCCCGGCCCCCCAAAGAAGGGCCGCTGCAAAGACAAGGCCCCCGGGGACGAGGGCTGCTGCGGCGGCGGTGAAGGCTGCGGCGGCGGCGTAGGGGGAGGCTGCTGCGGATGAGCCAGGAGGCCACCCTCCCCTACAACCAGATGGTTGAGACCGCCTTCCGCAGCGTCGTGCGCGACGCCGTCGCCCGCGTGGCCGCAGCCGGGTCCCTGCCCAACAAGAACCATTTCTACATCACCTTCTCCACAGACCACGCCGGGGTGCAGGTACCCGGCTACCTGCGCGAGCGCTACCCCTCTGAGATGACCATCGTGCTCCAGCACCAGTTCTCTGACCTCACCGCCGACGCGGAGCGCATGGCCGTCACCCTGTTCTTCAACGCCAAGCCAGAGCGCCTTATCATCCCCTGGCGCGCGATCACCATCTTCGCCGACCCGTCCGTGAACTTCGCGCTGCAGTTCAAGCCGCCCGAGGAGCGCGCGGAGGGCGACGGTGCCCCGCCCCCGCCCGCCGAGGGGCAGGACGGTGAGAGCCAGGAGCCCAAAGACCCCCCGCCCCCCGGCGGCGGCGAGGTCGTCTCCCTGGACCAGTTCCGGAAGAAGGATTAGCTTAGCCCGGGGGCTAACTTGCCCTGTGGGGCCCCCCCCAGAGCGGTTCCCAGGCTTGCCATCACCTCCTGCGCCTCGCGTGTGTCCACGTCCAAGCCGTCTGGGATTCTGCCACCAAGCGCCAACACTACCACCGCAATCATGGTCTTGAGCATTTGCGCGACTTGCGCCGGATCCATCTGCGGCCCTCCCGCCGCCGCTCCCCATGGGGCCCCCAGCCCGCCGCCGCCGCCGAACCAAGCGGCCAGAGCGTTGCCCGACCCGCGCCCACGGCCACCCGCGACGGCGGTGGGGGAACCGGTGCCGTTTGGGCCAATAGCTATTGCAGCTCTCGCCCCGTGTTCTGCCCTGGCCTGGGCCCACGCTGCACGCTGTTCTGGTGTGGCATATTCTATGGGCAGAGCAACGGTATCGAGATATTTCCTAACTCCATCGGCTCCCCTGGAGCCGCCCGCATAGGTGGCATAGCCTGTCCTTATTTTGTTTCCGTTGCCATCTCTTGTATAAGCCCCACCGTATATAAACTTACCATCGGCGTATTGTTCGGTATGGCCATATTTTTCTGCTCCTTTTCCTATATTTCTTCCTCCATGACTGTCGTCATAACCTATGATAGCGCCGTTTGGCAATCTGCCAGCTATAACGTCTTCGGGGGTCACATCCAGAATGATAAAGGCGTCTGGGCGCGCTCGCATGCCCTCACCCCAATTCTCGCCGTCTGCATAGACAGGAGTAGTTCCTGCGTTTTCTGCTATCTTGCGGACGCCTTCTGCACATTGGCCGCCCCTGACTCCTCTCGCAACTGCGGCGGCACGCTCAGCATTAAAGACTCGAGCGGGCCGGCTCTCCGCCTCCGCAGCTGGCTTCTCCTCCGCAGCCGGCGCGGCATCCGCCTCAGCGGCCTCGGGCGCGGCATCCTCCGCAGCAGGCTTCCCCTCCGCAGCCTCCGCCTTGGTCCCCAGCTCTGGCGCTTTTGTTTCTGGAATAGACACACCAACCCCCTTTACCCTGGGCCCCCCGTTTGTTGTGCGCTCTATCAAGGCCGGCGCGGGGCGGGGGTGCCCGTTAACACTCTATACACCTTCAGTATAGTGGGGGCGGGGGCGGGTGTCAAAAAAACGCGGCGTGCGTGGACGTGCGCCCGCCCTTTGCCTGCGCGCGGGGGGGTGCTACAACCCCCCCCATGGCACGGGGAGACGCGCGGGCGGAGGCCCTGCGGGCGAACATGGGGCGGCGCAAGGCGCAGGCGGCGGCGCGGGCGGAGGGCCCCCTGCCGGGCCTGCTGGCGGACCGGGAGATCCGGGCGCTTGCCCTGGACCACGGGATGATCGCGCCCTTTGAGGAGGCGCAGAAGCGCGAGGGGGTCATCTCCTATGGCCTCTCGTCCTATGGATACGACGCGCGGGCGGCGGGGGAGTTCAAGGTGTTCACGAATGTGGACAACGCCCTGGTGGACCCGAAGGCCTTTTCCACGCAGTCCTTTGTGGACCGGCCGGGGCCAATCTGCGTCATCCCGCCGAACAGCTTTGCCCTGGCGCGGACCGTGGAGTACTTCCGCGTGCCGGAGGATGTGCTGGTCATCTGCCTGGGCAAGAGCACCTACGCGCGGTGCGGCCTCATCGTGAATGTGACGCCGCTGGAGCCGGGGTGGGCGGGGCACGTGACGCTGGAGATCTCCAACACCACGCCCCTGCCGGCGCGCGTGTACGCGAACGAGGGCATCGCGCAGTTCCTGTTCTTCCGGGGCTCGGCGCCGTGCGCGGTGTCGTACGCCGCGCGGGCGGGCAAGTACATGGGGCAGACCGGGGTGACGCTGCCGAGGCTGTGATGGAACCGATAACCCTCACCTACGCCCTGACGCTGGAGGACCTGGAGGCCCTGAACCGCGCGGCGAGCGCAAGGCAAAGGGCGCTGTGGCCTGCTAGGCTCAAGGCGGGCTTTCTTCCGGGAGCCTTGATAGGGCTGCCCTTTGGTATGCTCGCTGCTGCTGCTGCGCGTTTTTGGGACTTTGACGGAGCGTCGCTTATGATCGGGGCGCTGGGCGCATGCCTTGCGATCTTGACCGCCTTTTGGGTCCGGCGCCTCCTGCTGTCCAAGTCGGCCATGCGTGCGCTCTTCCCCTCGGACGTTGCGATGATGGAGGCGCGCACCTGCACCATCGGGCCCGGGGGCGTGACCTCAAAGGGCGCGCGGTTCACGGACACCTGGGCCTGGGGCGCGGTGGTGGACATCGTGCGCGCGCCGGCCCACGTCTTCGTCTTCCTGTCGCCCGTGCAGGCCGTCGTCCTGCCCGCCCGCGCCCTGCCGGAGGGGATGACGCTGGAGGACCTGGAGGCCCGCCTGCGCGCGCTTCGGTCCGCGGCGGGCCCCTAATCGAGATGAGAGGATTCGAGCCTCCGGCCTCATCGTCCCGAACGATGCGGGCTACCAGGCTGCGCCACACCCCGTGGCGAAGGATCTGGGAGTAGGGCCGCCGGGCCCCCTTTTGCGTCCTTGCGCGAATCATGTAAGATTCCAGCATCTTCCCCCGGTGCCCTCCTGCGCCGCTTCAGGAACGCCCTCTATGTGCCAGCTCCGCGCACGCCGATTTGCCCCTGTGAGACCCGCGCCCGCGCGGCGGGTGTGGGCCGTGGCCGCCGTTCACGGGCAGGCCGGAGCCCTGGCCGCGCTGCACGACGCCCTGTGGCCGCGCCTGCGCCCGGGGGACCGCCTGGTGTATCTGGGCAACTACACCGGCTGGGGGGAGGACGCCGTGGCCACGCTGGACGAGCTGCTGGCCTTCCGCCGCGCGCTACTGGCCCGTGACGGTTGGAAAGCCACGGACCTGGCCTACCTGCGGGGTGGGCAGGAGGAGATGTGGACAAAGGTGTGCCAGATCCAGTTCGCGCCGGACCCGGGGGGGACGCTGGCCTGGATGCTCAAGAGCGGACTGGCCGGGACGCTTGCGTCCTATGGCCTGGACCCGCAAGAGAGCCTGGCCGCGTGCCGGGGCGGGGTGATGGAGGCCGCGCGGTGGACGGCGCGGGTTCTGGCCGCGTGGCGAGCGCACCCAGGGCACGAGGCCTTTGCCGTGCACCTTTCTTGCGCGGCCTATACCCAGGGGGCCCTGTTCGTGCACGCGGGGCTGGACCCGGCCCGGCCCCTGGAGGATCAGGGCGACGCGCTGTGGTGGGGGGCCGGGGGCTTCGCGGG
>JAERIN010000014.1 GCA_016757515.1 Alphaproteobacteria bacterium | reverse complement strand
GAGCGGGTCATGGCCCGCTGGGGCGCGGTGGAGGTGCCTTTCCCGGCGGGCAAGGCGCAGGCCCAGCATCCCGCCCAGAAGGCCCCGCGCCGGGCGGCGGTGGACGAGGACCAGGCCCCCCTCCTCCACCCAGTACACATGGCCATGGCGCAGCGGCCTTGGGGCCTTCGGCGCACGCCGAGGCAGGTCCGCCGCAATCCCCCGCGCGCGGCCCAGGCAAGACCCCGCCACGGGGCAGGCCCCGCACTCCGGGCCCCTCGGGCGACACACGCCAGAGCCCAGGTCCATCAGCGCCGCCGCGAAGTCCCCCGGCCTGTCCGCCCGCCCCTCGGCCAGGTGCCTGGCCAGGGCGTGGGCCTGCGCCTTGCCCGCCGGGAAAGGCACCTCCACCGCGCCCCAGCGGGCCATGACCCGCTCCACATTCGCGTCTACGGGCGCGGCGGGCAGGCCAAACGCAAACGCCCGCACCGCCGCCGCCGTGTACGCCCCCACGCCGGGCAGGGCGCGCAAGGCCCCCTCGTCCGCCGGGAACGTGCCCCCGGCTGCCGCCACGGCCCGCGCCGCGCAGAGCATGTTCCGCGCCCGCGCGTAATAGCCCAGGCCCGCCCACGCGGCCATCACGTCCTCATCGCGTGCGGCGGCCAGGGCCTGCACACTGGGCCACCGGCGCGTAAACGCCTCAAAATACGGGATGGCCGCGGGGACCGTGGTCTGCTGCAGCATCACCTCCGACAGCCAGACCCTGTACGGGTCCATGTGCGCCCCCCGCCATGGAAGGTCCCGCCCGTGCGCGTCCCACCAGGACAAAAGCGCCGCGCGGAACGCGCCTACGTCTTGAGGGGCCGCCGCCCCGCCCTTATGATTCGCCCCCATGCGCCCCCTTTCTTACTCCGCAGGCCGTGTCACCGCGAAGATCTGCTCCCGCAAGTTCGTGGCCCTGGGCCGCGTGCTCCGGCACTGGGAGGATATAGTCGGCGCGGACCTCGCCGCCAAGGCGCAGCCCGTGCGCCTGACCTACCGACGCACGAAGGGGAAAGACAAGCCCACCGCGACGCTGCACATCGCCACAACGCCCGCGCAGTCCACGGCTCTGCACTACCAATCCGGAGTGATTTTGGAGCGCATAAACCAGGTGTTCGGGGAGCGGTGGATTGCGCGCCTGGCCTTTGTTGTGCACCACAGCGCCGAGGCGCCAAAGCCCGCGCGCCCCGCGCCCGGCCCCGCCGCGAAGGCCGCCGCCGCACAGATTGTAGCGGATATACAGGACGCGGACCTCCGCGCCGCCCTACAGGCCCTGGGGGCGGGGGTTATGGGGGAACAAAACGGTCATCTGGGGGGAGGCATATCCGCTGGCTGACGATCCGGCGGACAGTTCAGCCGCACAGCATCCGCCGCATCGTCCACCTGTGCTGCGGCGGCCTGTTCCACCGCCTGGCTAACACCACCGAGAATCTGGCCCAAAGGATCACCCGAGCCCGCTGCCATGCCGCTTTGAATGCGCTGTTTCGCGTCCCGTACAGCCTCAGGATTATCGCCCTGCCCCGCAAACGTGGCCAAGAGAGTCCCAAGGCCTTGGGCTAACTGATCTCTATCAAGCCCCCCCCCCCGAAGCCGTCACGTCAAACCAATGATTTAGGGCATGATCACACTCATCTCCCGCCTGGGCGGCGGGCACAGCAACTGCCAAAAGCGCCGTAAGGGCCCATGCCGGTCCGGTCTTACTCATGGTGTTTTTCCTTTCTTGGCCTAAGGTGCGCCTGTATATGGCACACACTCTGCCAATTTGCAAGGCTTTTCTCCGGCCCTTGCGCTCCGGGGGGCGGGGCCTGTATCCTCCGGCCCCATGAAAGTCACCGCCATCACGCTGCGCCCCGGGAACGTCATTGACCGCGGGGACGGCAAGCTCTGGGTCATCACCAAGCATGAGATCATGCAGCCGGGCAAGGGCGCGGCGGTGATGCAGGTGGAGATGCGCGACGTGCGCTCTGGCAACAAGGACAACGTCCGCTACCGCACGCAGGAGACCGTGGAGCGCGTGCGGCTGGAGCAGGACGACTATCAGTTCATGTACGCGGAGGGCGACACGCTGCACCTGATGCACCTGGGGACGTATGAGCAGATCGCGGTCCCGCGCGACCTTGTGGGGGAGGCCGGGGCCTTCCTGGCCGAGGGGATGACCGTGGAGATTGAGAGCCACGAGGGCGCGCCGTTGTCCGCCCGCCTGCCGGACACTGTGACCCTGGAGATTGCCGAGGCCGAGCCGGTGGTCAAGGGGCAGACGGCCACGACGTCGTATAAGCCCGCAGTGCTGGAGAACGGCGTGAAGGTCATGGTCCCCCCGCATATAGAGCCCGGCACGCGCATCGTGGTCCGCACGGCCGATTCGACCTATGTGGAGCGGGCGCGGGATTAGGGCCCCGGAGTCATGCTGCGCCGCAGATTTTTTTCTTGCCCCGCAGAGGAAAAAATGGTGTATACTCAAAAGCGTAGACGGGGCCCCGTGCCCAAAACACACCCGCATCGCGCCACCGCCCAGACACCGCTGTGCTACCGCCCGGATACCGCCCAGATGCCCCGCAGACACCGCTGCGCCACCGCCCAGCCGCCATTTTGGTGGCGCTCCTGGCCGCAACGCCGTACATTTAAGCCTTGACCTATGCTATAAAAACTGCGCACACGGGGCCGCCGCAGCACCGTGCGGCCTAAGCCTTGTCACGCGGGACGCTGGTGTGGATGGCCAGGGCGTGGAGGGGGCCCGCAAAGGCCGGCCCCAGGGCGGCGTAGACCATCTTGTGCTGCTGCACGCGGCTCTTGCCCGCAAAGCCCGCATACGCAACGTGGGCCGCGTAGTGCTCCCCGTCGCCGCGCAAGTCCTGTATCGCCACCCGCGCGCCGGGCAGACCCCGCTCTATCAAGCCCTGAATCGCCTCCGGAGGCATGGCCATGCCCCTACCGCCCCAGGATCTCTTTGCGGGCCTGGGTCATACACAGCTCTAGCTTTCGCTCCAGCTTATGGTCTGAAATATCCACGCCCTTGGCCGCCACATCCGCGCGGACCTTGCGCAGGACGTCGTCCAGCCCTGGCTCTTGCAGGTTAGAGGTGACAACATCGCGCGCGTAGGCCTGGGACTCCGTTTCTTCCAAGCCCAGCCTTTCCGCGAGCCACAGGCCATAGATCATGCAAGCGCGGGACTCTACCTGAAAGTCCAGGTTCCCCTGACAAGCGATGCCGCCCTCGCGGCCCCGCGTGCCACCTCGAAAGTTGCTTGGTGCCATGATTTGATCCCCCTAAACAAAACAACGATCCCCGATGAGGGTATACCAGGGCCAGCCCACTTGCAAAACCACCCTGTGTGCCTTTTCCACACAAAGGCCCCCCATACCTTTTGCCCTGGGATGACCTTGTTGTACAGTGGGCAGGAGACTCACCCAGGCAAGAGCTTGCTTTTCCGAACGTAACCCCACGCCGCTATGCCCGATTTGGCCACCATACCCCCCCTTACGCTTGCCCTCATCGGGGGCGGAGGCGTGCTTCTGCTTGTCCTGCTCATCACCGTTTTGGTCTTGGCGAGCGGCGCGCAGGACAAGCGCCGTCAGAGGGCTTTGACCGTCATCCGAGGCCAGGCCGACCGGAGCGGATCCCAGAAGGAAGCCCGGAGTGCCCAGTCTCGGCGACAGGCCGCCCTGTCCAAAAAGCTGAAGGAACAGGAGAGCGAAAGAGAGCAGGACAAAAAAAAGCGCGCGGGGACCATCAAAATCATGCTGCTCCAGGCCGGCTTGAACCTTACCCCGCTGCACTTTTGGGTCTTTGCCCTCCTTGTCGGTGGGCTTGTGGGTGCTGTTATGTCCCTTTTGGACTACGGCCCGATTGTTGCGGGCCTGGGGGGCGTGGCCGCGTTCTTCTTTTTGCCTCGCTTTGTCCTGTCCAACATGGCCAAAGGTCGCCAGAAAACGTTTTTGGAAAATTTCCCTGACGCCCTGGACGCTGTGGTCCGTCTGCTCAAGGCCGGGACGCCCATAGGGGAGGCCATATCCATGCTCTCCAAGGAATACACAGGGCCCATAGGGGAGGAGATGGGCATGGTCTATGACCGGCAGCGCATCGGCGTGCCCCTCCACGAGGCCGCGATGGAGATCTCCGAGCGTATCCCCCTAACGGAGGTGTATATGTTCGCAACGGCCCTGACCATCCAGGCACAGACGGGCTCCAGCCTTTCGGAGATTTTGTCCAACCTGTCCTCCACCATTCGGGGGCGCTTCCGCCTGAAGAGAAAGGCCAAGGCCCTGGCGCAGGAGGCCACGGCCTCTGCGGCCATCATCGGGGGCCTGCCCTTCCTGGTCATGCTGGGGCTATACTTCGCGAACTATGACTACCTGATGCTCCTGTTCACGACCACCATAGGCAAGTTTTTGTTCTGGGGCGCGATGTGCTGGATGGGCATAGGAATCTTTGTGATGAGACAGATGATTAACTTTAAGGTATAACGGTGAACCTCCAATTCCTCCAAAGTCCTCTTTTTATAACCCTCCTGCTGGGCGCAGTTGCGCTTGTGGGCTTTGTCCTCTTTGCCCTGCCGTTCTTGTCCCAGGGCTCCAAAAAGGAACGCTATCTCGCCATCATTGAAAAACGCCGCGCGGAGCTGGCGAGCGAGGCCAAGCGCTTGGCCAAAAAGCAAGAGGCCGAGACCGCCCAGCGCCTTTCCGGCCGCGAGTCCATGTCCACCCTCTATCATCTCCGCAAGCTGGCGGGCGATATGGGTGAGCAGGTGCGGTTGAAAATGTTCATGGCCGGGATACGCAGCCCCAGCGCCCCCCTTAAGTTCATAGCCGCGCAGATCATCCTGCCCGTTGTCCTGACTCTTCTGGCCGTGCTGTTTATCTCCTCCGGCCAGTTCCAGTTTTCACAATTAACGAAGTTGATTATCCTCCTGGTGTCTGCGGGTGTGGGCTATAAACTCCCCGACCTTATGCTGCAAAACCAGATCACAAAGCGGCAAGAGGAAATCAACCTTATCTTCCCCGATGCCCTGGACCTTATGCTCATCTGCGTCCAGGGGGGGATTGGCCTGGAGCAGGCGGTGGAGCGCGTGGCGCGGGAGATTGCCGAGAGTTCGGAGATTTTGGCCGAGGAGATGGGCGTGCTCTCTGCGGAGATGTCCCTTTTGGGCGACCGGCGCCTGGCGCTGAAGAACTTTGCGGACCGCATGGGCGTGGGCGCAGCCAAGACCTTCGCCACAGCCATTTTGCAGGCCGAGCAGTACGGGGCCTCTATCTCCAGTGCGCTCAAGATTATGGCCGAAGAGCTGCGCGACATGCGCATGGCCGCTGCGGAAGAAAAGGCCGCCGGTCTACCCCCAAAGCTCACCGTCCCTATGATTCTGTTCTTCCTGCCGGCCCTGTTCATCATCATCCTGGGCCCGGCGGGCATCCAGATATCCCAGCAGATGGGGGGTCAGTGACAGGCCGAAGGGGGCCTCAGATCCCCAGCGCCTTCTCGGCGAAGTCTGGGCGCGCCTCGGACAGGGCTGTGGGAAGCACCCCGCCACGCGTGAAGCGCAGCGGGGTGCCACTTTGGTCTGACTACGCCGTACCCGGAGGCGTGGCAAGGTTGCAAACCGGCCTAAAATGGTTGAACCAATGCAGTTCCAGTCTGCGTGCTTCCTCTAGGCCACTAGTCGCCCGGTAGGAAACGTTATCAAACCCCATACGTCTCACGCATGGGTTTTCCGGGTTGTTGCGCCACTCATTAATGCGACGAAACAGGTTTTCCGTAGACCCAATATAAATCGGGCGTCCGGAGTTTTCCAGGATATAAGCCCCTGGAAGGCTTGGTATGTTTGTCATGGTTTTACTCCTTATGTTCATGACAGCGGCAACCAGGGCCGGGGCAGAGTGGCTCCGGTTGCCTATTGCTAAGAAGGAGAAAAGCCACTACCCTACCGATAAGCACTACCGGAGCGGGTAAGCAGTTTCTCTGCCCCTCCACTGGAAGGCCAGCCCTTGCAGGGGTTGGCCTTCTTCTGTTTTGGCACAGGGCCAAATTTTATGCAAGCCCCCTTTCGCGCTTTCCTCGCTTGCGCTCCACGCCATCATGCAGGCTCCAGACTATCCATCTCTCGTTCTCTCCCTCGGATAGATTATACATGGTTGTATTTTCCGGCGTAATGCCAAAATAGTCCACGAAGCTTTTTGCGGCGATATCGGCACCACCAGTCTCACGCTTGCGCAGCTTTATAGCGCCTTCAGCGTTTTCATCGTTAATAAGCTCCACTCCAACGACAGAGGTTTCCTTATCGTAGTACAGAACAGCAAAATCATATTTATCTAAGCCGAATCTGTGGCGTGCGCCATCCGTAAAACTTATCATGCCGCGCGGACTGATGGAAACTTTAGAAGCGTATGAACGCCCAGTTTGTTTGAATTTTTCAAAAGCCATGGCTTGCCTCCCTATGTTTTGCCCTTAGAAATAAGGGCTCCTGGGAATGATGGGCAAGGGGAACGCGCGTGTCAAGGGCAATGATACGGCCCCTTGTTCAACTATCTGTTGGATGGGCAGTATCCATATGCGCACGGCCCGCACGGGGCGAAGGGCGCGAATAGCGCCCGCCCCGTGGGGGGGCGGGCCGTGCGCTGGGCTGCTACGCAGCCCGGGGGCCCTATATCCCCAGCGCCTTCTCGGCGAAGTCTGGGCGCGCCTCGGACAGGGCTGTGTGGGCGCGGATGTAGGCCAGGAGCTGCTCCACACAGGTCTGGACGCTGTTGCCCTGGGTGGAGATCAAGAGGTCCGGGTTCGGCGGGGGCTCATACGGCGCGTCCACCCCGGTAAAGCCCCGGATGTCCCCCCGCCGCGCGCGCTTATACAGCCCTTTTGGATCCCGGTCCTCGCAGGTGGCGAGGTCTGCGGCGATGTACACCTCGTGGAAGTGCTGGGGCGCGGCGGCGCGGGCGCGCTCCCGGTCCGCAAGATAAGGAGAAATAAAGGCCGAGACGACAATCAGCCCCGCGTCCGCCATGAGGGCTGCAACGTGCCCCACGCGGCGGACATTCTCCGCCCGCTCCTCCGGCGAAAAGCCCAGATCAGCATTCAGGCCATGGCGGATGTTGTCCCCGTCCAGGACATACACCTGCGCCCCAGACTCAAACAGCGCGCGCTCCACGGCCATGGCGATGGTAGACTTGCCGGCACCAGAAAGGCCGGTGAGCCAGAACACGCCTCCCCGATGGCCGTTCTTGGCGGCGCGGGCGTCAGGCGCAAGGGCGGAGTGCACCTTATAAATGTGGGCGGAGGCCGGGCGCTCCACACGCCGCTGGTCGGCGTAGCCCTCCATGGTCAGGGCCCCGCCCCCGGCGATATCGTGCCCGTCGTAGAGCACCACGCGGCCCAGGCGAGGGTTGTCCGCATAGGGGTCCACGGGCAGCAGGTCCCGGGCGCGGAAAGTCACCTCTCCCACGGCGTTCCTGGGCACCTGGCCCGCCACGGCCCCCGCGCTCTGGGACAGGTCCCCCGTATCGATCACCCGCTCAATGGACTGTACGGTGACCGGAACCTCCACCGTGCCAAAGCGCGCACGGTATATGCCACCAACACGCAAGGGGGCCCGGCCCAGCCAGAAGAGGTTCGCGCGGAACACGCTAGAGAGCATGGGGGGGTTTTGCGTGTGTGAGCCGACATGCCCCCGCTCCACGAAGATCCGCTGGTCCAGGGTCAAGCCGATGACCTCCCCCGCCCGCGCCGCCACCTTGTCCGGGTCGTGGGGCCACACGCGCAGCGCCGTGACGGTGGCCTCCTCCCCCGTAGGGGAAAAGAGCAGGCGGTCCCCCGTGCGCAAGATGCCCGTCTCCACACGACCCACCAAGACGCGCTCCTCTCCCATGCGATAGACGTCTTGCACGGGCAGGCGCAGGGGCAGGGCCACGGGCTGCGGCGCGACCTCAAAGCTGTCCAAGACCTCGGTCAGGGTCTTGCCTGCGTACCAGTCCATGGCTTGCCCGCGCGCGGCCACCATCTCTCCGTGCCGGGCGGCCATGGGCACAATGTGGGAGGCCGTGATGCCGATAGAGGTGAGGTAGGCCTCCACCTCCCGGCGGACGGCACCAAAGGCCTCTGGGTCGTGACCGACAAGGTCCATCTTGTTCACCGCAACCCCCACCTGCGTCAGGCCCAAGAGGTGGAGGAGATACGCATGGCGGCGGGTCTGCTCCGCAACGCCCTCGCGCGCGTCCACAACCAAGATGGCCGCGTCCGCAGCCGCCGCGCCGGAGACCATGTTCTTGAGGAACTCCCGGTGGCCGGGCGCGTCAATGATGACGTAGTCCCGCATGGCGGTCTTGAACCAAATCTGCGTGGTGTCAATCGTGACGGCCTGGTCGCGCTCAGCCTGGAAGGCGTCCAGGACGAACGACCACTCCAGCGCGTCCGTGCCGCGCCGGGCGCAGATGGCCTTAAGCTCGGCCAGTTTGCCCTCGGGCAGAGAGCCGGTGTCGTGCAGCAGGCGGCCGATGAGGGTGGACTTGCCGTGATCGACGTGGCCGACGATGACGACGCGGAGCTGGGGGCGGATGGTGTGCGGCATGACGGGTCAGGTATCGCAGAGCCGGGGGCAAAAGCCAAGCGCGCGCGCAAAAAAACCGGGGGGCGCGGTGTGCGCCCCCCGGCGGTCTTGGGCCCTTCTGGGCGCGTGGCTAGAACAGCCGCAGCACGGACTGTGACGCCTGCGATGCCAGAGAGAGGGCAACCGTACCCAGCTGCTGCCTGGTCTGCAGAGCGAGCAGTTTGGCGCTCTCTTCCTCCAGGTTGGCCAGGGTCAGGTCATCCGCCGCACCCTCTAGGGTGTCGATGGTGCTCTCGGCGAAGGTCTGGCGGGTCTGAATGATGTTCAGACTGTTCGTCAGGGTCTCCCCAAACGCCCGCACAGTCTCCGTGGCGGCCAACCGCTCGTTGGTGAACGAGGTGATGGCAGATTGCGACACGAAGTTCGCCTCACTCAAGCCCAGCTGAGCAGAGGTGAAGTCCGTTCCCTCTGTGGTCAGGCTGGAAGACCGGTCCGCCCTGAAGTACGTGGTCAGGTTGTCCCCGTTCAAGAGGTTCACGCCCTGGAAGGACGCGTCCGCCACAAGGGAGTCGATCTGGGTCAACAGGTCGTTGTACTGAGTCTCCAAGGCCAAGACCGCGCCGGCGGAGGCCCCAAAGCGCACGTACTCTGACACGTCGTTGGTGGTGGAGACACCCGTGTCATCGTCCGTGACCCCAGTACCAAAGCCGAAGTCCAGGTCTAGGTCAGCAGCGTTGGCAGGAACGTTGGAGTCAAAGTCAAACACAACCCCCGTGACACTGTCGTCCAGCGCACGGATGGAGATTTTCCCCGTGCTCTCGTCAAAGCTGGCCGAGATAAGAGTCTTGAGGTTGCTGTCTGTGTTGACGTGGTCCACCAGATTCTCAACAGAGGCCCCATTGAGAACAAACGCGCTGGACGCAGAGGTAAGTGTAGACTGCTGGTTGTTCACGCGGAGGGTCAACGTGTCTCCCGCGTTGTCAATACCGGCAAAGTTGTCCAGATCGCTGATGAGGGTCGTGCGCGAAGCCACCACACCCGAAGCCAAAAGGGCATCGGAGTCGATCGTGGCCCCCGAGGAGACCGTGATGGCTGCCGTCTTGCTGGTACCGTTGAGCACATCTTCTTCCACAAAGACATCGGAGAAGCCCAGGGCCTCGGCCAATGCAAACTCTGCGGAGGTGTCGGTCAGGGTGGCATCTGCGACCAGCTCCACCCGCAACTCACGCCCGTCAGCAGCCTCAATTTTGAGGCCACCATCGGAGGTGATGGAGGCGGCGACAACGTCCTCGGAGAGCGCGTCGTTCTTGGAGTTGATCTCTGCCACCAAGTCCTCCAGGGAGTCGTTGGTGCTGATGGTGACGTCTGAATCTGTGAGAGACGCACCTGTGGAGTCAGGGTCCGTCACACTGATCCGCAGGATGTCCCCGTCGCCGATCCCCTGGATGTCCGTGAGATCGTTGAAGGCCCGCAGATCCTTATTGGCCGTGATGGAGGCGGCCCGGTTGGAGCCAGACAGCTCGTCCGAGGCCGAGTCGATAATGGCCTGGGCGTTGTCCAGGAGGCTTTCCACCCCAATGGCGGCGTTGTCCGCGGCCTCAATCGTCCGCAGAGACAAGGAGATGCCGTCCAAGAGACGCCCAAGGTCCGAAGATTGGTCGTTCAGGCGCGAGGCGGAGATGAAGTTGATCGGGTCATCAAACACAGAGTTGACGTCCCGGCCAGTGGCGAGGATATTGCTAGACCTATCAAACAGCGATTGCGTGTTTTGAAGGGCCTGGAGGTTGGCTCGCAAGGAGCCAGACAGAGCGACATTGGATGTAGCCATGACAGATTTCCTTTCCTAGGATTGCTGTTGCGGTTTTTTAGGCACTTATGTATACCCTTACGCGAGTCCTTGCGGGGGCTTACAACCTTCAGTGTATCACCCCTCGCAGAGCGGGGTAAACGAGAACAAAAGAAGAAAGAGAAAAAATATGCGTCGCGCTTGTCGGTTTGCGGCCCATGCGCGCCGGTGCTATAGTCCCTCCCGATGCGACACCGTCTTCTCCTCGCGCTGATCTTTGCTCTTTGTGTTCCCGGGCCCGCCTGGGCTGTGTCCTGTGGCGGCCAGTGCAACGCGGTGGACTGTGGGGTAGCCCGGAAAATTATTGTGGAGGCCCACGAGTCCGAGTCCCCAGGCTCCAACAACGACAGACTCAGGCGCAAGGTGCAAGCGGCTTTTGATAACCCCATTCAGCCGTGGAAAACAAACTATCTGGCCAATCAGGTTATTATCCCAAACCTCCGGGCGGCCGCGCGGCAGCATGCGGCCACCGTGGCGGCAGCGATAGACACAAAGGCCGCGGCGATAGACGCGCTGGCGGCCACAGAGGCTAACGAGTTGCTGGCAGTAAATCCGGCGAAGTATGCGACTGCGCAGTTTAGCATAAACGAAGGCGACGACCTCAGGTTAGCCACGGCGACCGCATTGCGGGGTTTGCGGGGCTCCCGGGCGGCAAACGAGGCGGCATTGGAGCCGCTCAAGGTGGCTGCCACTAATGGATGGCTAAAAAACCGCACCGAGCGCGAGTACCCTACGAGTCTGGTTGAGGCCCTGAAGAGTTGTCCGGGCCCCCTGCCCCCGGAAGAGATCATGGTCAACCCTGGGCTGCATCTAGACTTAGAGGACGACCAGCTGTGCCTGCAGGCCCTATTTGCTGTGCCCTTTGCGGCCCTGCCCCTGCCCCCGTCGGACGCGGAGATGGCCAAAGGACAACAAGGGGAAAAGCTGACGGCGAATCAACGTGAACATATAACCTCACTGGGCACCCTCTCGGACTATCAAAAGGAGAGGTGGGCACCTACCTTCCCCGGCGCGTCCAATGACGGAGCCCACCTCCGGGCCTGGCTGTTGGAGACGGGCCTGCCCGAGGAGGAGGTGCTGGCCCTTTTGCCCCGCAACCCCAGCCCCAGGGAGGTCTTGGACTATACGACGCTGGCACTCACGAGCGAGCCGCACATTGCCAGCATTGCTGGCATGACCCCAGAGCAGGCCGAGCGCCTGGCATTGGCCACACAAGCCGGCCCAGGGAGAGAAACACGGGGCCTTACCGGACCAGCCAACAAACGTACAAATGCGCTCTTAGTTAGGCTTTTGAGTGGCATGCAGCAAGCAGAGCTAAAACAGATGGCAATTGGGGCGCGCCAGCAGGTCGCACTTGCACCCCCCCCAGCGCCAACGCCCGCGCGCCACGCGCCGGGCGGGCCGCAGCGCCTGGCCGCAGCGCCTGAGAAGGAGGGCAAATGATGAGGTGGGTGCGTATCTGTGTGGTCGCAGCGGCCTTTTGTACCCTCTTTTTTGCCGGGACTGCAAGCGCCGCTTGCGGGCCGTGCAACGCAGCCGATTGCAAGAAGGCTGGGGCGCTTGTTGAGGCGTCCCACGCCTCAAACCGCGCACGCCTGACAGGCAGCCTCACCGAAGGCATGCGCGATCTGCGCAGGACAATCGTGTCAAAGCAGTTTATGGATGAGACCTTCAGGGAAGGCTGGAAGAATGTCGCGCGGGAAATCAATGCAGGCAAGTGGAGCGCCCTAAAAACAACAGCGGAATATACCGACGCGGATCTGGCCAGGCGGGAGCACAAGCTGTTTACCTCGGGCCCAGCCGAGGAGGCCGTGCGCTACGCTCGCCCGGACCCAGAATCCGACTTTCTGGGCAAACCAACCACGGCGGTTGCGTACCTAGCGGAAAGTTTGCCGTCAACAAGGGAGCTCGGCAAAACAATTACTGATGCCGGTCTGGAGCAGGCGTGGAACCCCAATACATTTGACCCTTGGCCCCTTAAGCAGTACATAGAGAAAGAGGCCACCGCCACAGGCCGGGCGGTCCTGACTCTAGGGCCAGAGACCGTTTATGGTGACACAGTCCCCCAAACGGCCATCCCCGAAACCCTGACGCAAGCACAAGCGCTGTCCGCAGCCGTTATCCCCCCCAGGAGCGGCGCGGAGCAACCTGCGCGAGGGACAAAGGACTGGATGAATCAGGCCTGGTTTGCAACCATCCTACACAGCAGAGCAGAAAGGGCAAAGGAGAACTTGGCCCCCACGCACTGCCCAAAAGCGGGCAATATTCTTGCCCTTTTGGGTGACAACGAGGACTTGAAAAAGTCTTACATGGGCTTTGGAGACGCGAAATGCCTGAGCCCCGGAGCGGTGCTGGACATCGCGAGTCTGTCCATGTCGGCCAAAGAGAACGTCCTGCCGCTTGTGGGAGCGAGCGAGCGGGAGACGGCGGAGGCCCTGTTCGCAGCGGCCATTTTAGAAAATATAATTCAGTATAAAATATACAAGTCTGAGCAAAGGCAGGAGATTCTGGTTGCGGGGATATTGATGTATGAGCTTATGGCCCACAAAAAGTGGCGCGAGCGCAACGCCCCCATGCTTTTGGCTCTTGAGGAGCGGCGGCGGGAGAGTGACGCCCGCGTGCGCCTCGCAGCGGCGCGGCCCGGCCCAACACAAGAGAAAGGAGATGCACCATGACAGCCCTAACGACGGCCCTGCGCCCTCCGGCTCGCCAGGTCCTTGTGGCGCTGGCCCTTGCGGCCCTCTTTGTCCTGGTCGCGGCCGGCCCGGCCGCCGCCTGCTGCTCATGCACCGTAGCCGACCAGATGCCCAAATCTTGGGAAAAAACCCACAAGATCTTTGACAAAAATCTGAACAATGAGATTAATGTCCACACGAACTGGCTCAAAGAAGACTGGTGGCCTGTCGTGGAAAACGCTCTGCAAGGATATGCCGCGACCTTAACAGCGACAGAGGCGCGCGAAGCCGCGAGTTCGGTCAAAATGTGGACGGCCTATGAAAAGCTGAAAAATCTCTCTGAAACCGCCGCGAACGCTGCGAAAACCGCTTCGAGCTATGCGCCCCCCTCGCAGGAGTCGGTTGCGCTCGTAACGTCCAAAACCCCCTCCCCACAGCGAACTCTGGATAAGGAGGCCTTTAGATTAATGTTGGCCAAAACAGCCAGAGAGCGCCCCTATGACCCAACCGGGGAGAGTATGGATGCGGCGCTTGAGCAGTGTGGCGGCATGCATCGCGTCCTAGCCGTTATGCAACAAGACACCATAGATTATGATCCCCTGAACGGGGGCTTGTCCGAAGACGGAGCCTGCGCACAGGTCATCGCGGCCTTGACGTCGCCAGAACCCCTCAACCTGTCGTATGACTCATCCGAATGCTTGAACCTCCCGGCGGAGCTTGTGCCCAAGTGCATGCTGCTCTCCCAGACCGGGGGAATGGTCACAGAGACTTCCGTGGGAGCCCTGGCCGAACAGATGGCCAGGGCCAAGCAGGGAGACGAGAGTGGGGCTGAGGACCCGACCCAAGCTCTAATAACGCTTGGTGCGGAGGGCAGGAATCAGATGGGGAAACTGAGTGCCATGCATGCAGGGACGCAGCTCGTTCAAGAAAAACAAGACCTAGACCAAACCTTGAAGACCGAAGGACTCATGGCCCAAATGTTCACATTACAGATCATGGCCGACGCAGCCGGAGGGCGAAGTACATCAATAATGCCATCCACGCTATCAGACCTGCCACAGGTGGGCCCTGTGCGCATGGGACAGACAAAGGCAAGCGGGCCGGGGGCCCTGGCCCAGTCTGCGGCACCCCCCTTTGAAGCCGGAGGGGCTGCGCGGTGAGGGCGGGTCTGCACTTACTGCTGCTTCTGCTGATCCTAGCCCCCATCTTGGGCTGGGGGCTCCCCGTTTGGGCACAGGTCGTCGCCAGAGAACCAGACCCAAAGCCATACAAGGATGTCCTTCGGGAAGCCGCGCAAGAATATGTCAGGGCTGTTACCGCCACCTCTTTGGGGACGGGCGCCCAGACCAAGGACGCAAAATTGGCCATCGAAGACTTGCAAGACACTGCGGCCCTCGCCACAGAGACCACCCTGAAAAACCGTCCCTCAGAGTTTGCGGCGCGCACAACAAGCGCGTCTTTGGGTGCGCGGCCACTTCAGGAGTTTGCGGACACAAGAACCGGCACCCTAACAAGCGGGGTCCTGGGCCCGCCTTTGGACGGTCTAGGTCCGCTTGAAACCGAGCAAGCAATGATCGCCCTATATCTTGACCAGTACTGTGACCCAAGCGGGAGCATGGCCGCCATTTGCAGGCAAGGCTGTCGTGGTAAGCCCGAGGAGTGCAACCGAATCATCAACTGGATCTATGCCATGCAGCCAGGGGCTATGGACTACGATGTTGCGGCACAGATAGCCTTTCTCATGGCCAACCCCCCAGAGTTGTTTCCTGACAAGCCTCCTGCTCTTATGTCCCCCACCGAGAGGAAGGCCTACTACAGCCAACTCGCGGCCCAGACCTTGGCCACAAAGGCGGTGGCAAGGGCGTTGGCCAGGAACATACCGTTGGAGGGCGCGCAAGGGTGCAGCCACAGCGCGGCGGCTTTGACGCAGGAGATGGGGGTGAAACCGGAGATGGCCACGATGATAGTGGGGGAGAAATGCAGCCTGGCGGGCCTGGAGGAAGGCCTGCACCTGGGAACAATCTCTAACCCCGTGGCCTTTTCGGAGCAGGCGGGCGAACCCAAAAGGAACTTGGAGGCTGCTACGCTCCTCGTGCTGGCCGATACGGCCGCGACAGAGGGAAAGACGCTTAAGTCAGAAAGGCATCAGGACAGAATGTGGGGGCAGGTCTTGGCCTTGGCTGCTGAGAGGGAGCAAGCCCGCCTGGCCGCGGAGGCCTATAACATCACCGCCAGCCAGGCCGCCGCCACGCCGCCCCTGGCCCAGGCGGTGGGGGAATAGCCTACCGCGCCAGGGCGAGAAGAGCCTGCGCGATGAGCAGGTCTGCGTCCGCGCCGCCTGAGGACTTGCACCGCGCCTCCAGGTCCGCAAGGCGGGCGAGCGCCGCGCCCAGGCGCGCAAGGGGCCAGGCCGCCACAGCGGCGCAGAAGGCCGCCTCCTGCTTAAAGAACACCCGCATGGCCTTCGCCACGGCCTCCGGAGCCTCGCCCGCGTCCGCCCGCGCGCGGGCCAGGTGCAGACGGCGAAAGTGGGCCTGAAGCACGCGCAGGACCAAGACGGGCGCGGTCCCCTCCGCCGCCAGGCGCGCGTGGACAGACAACGCGTCCGCTGGACGCCGGGCCGTGACGGCGTAGGCCAGGTCGTCCAGCGCGGCCTCGCCCGCGTCGCCCACCACGGCCCGCGCCTCGGCCAGCGTCACCGGGCCCGGCTCCGCCCCGTGGTGCAGGGCCAGCTTCTCCACCTCCGCCCGCACGCGGGCCCGGTCTCCCCCGATGGCCCCGGCCAGAAAGGCCAGCGCATCCCGCTCCGCGCGCACGCCGCATGCCGACAAAAGCCCCTCTATCGTCCGGGTGAGGCCCGCGCCCTCCTCCACATAACACGCCACCGCGGCTGCGTTCTGGGCCCCCTCGCACAGCTTCCGCAAGGGAGACTTCGGGCCCAGGCCGCCCGCCTCCAGAACGACCAGAGCGCCCGGCGACGGGGCCCCCAGGTACGCCTTCAGGGCCGGCGTGGCCCCGTCCGTGGCCTCCGCCACGCGCACCAGGCGCGTGCCCCCCAGCATGGGCACCGCCGCCGCCTCGTCCGCCAGGCGGGCCGGGTCCTCGGCCACCATCTCCCCCGTCAGGGCAGCCACCGCGAACGGGTCCCCAAGGTCCGTCACCGCCGTTTTGCAAATGGCTTCGGCCCGCTCCGCCACAAGGCCCGCGTCCGGGCCATAGACCAGCACCGCCCGCGCCGCCGGGTCCGGCCGCGCCACAAACGCCTCCACAGCACGGGGGGGGACTTTCATGGTGCCCCCTGCCTACCCCGCGCCGGGCCCGCTGCGCAAGGTCACGCGGCGGCGCGCCCGAGCACTCATAGGCGCACGGTATTACATATCAGGGCGGGAATCGCCTGGACGTCCACCCCCTGCGACCGGCCCGCACGGGGCGAGGGGCGCGAACAGCGCCCGCCCCCCTTGGAAGCGGAACAGGGGGTCAGGCCGGGCGCTGGGCCGCTGCCCGGCCCAAGTGGGAGCGCGGGACAGGAATGTCCATGCGCTATCCCCCCACCACGCTGACGATGCGGCGCATAGTCTCGTCCAGGCGGTCGCGGGAGACGGCGAAGCACATGCGGATATAGCTCCGGCACGCGTGGCCGAAGGCGCAGCCGGGGGAGAGCAGCAGCCCGGCCTCGTCCACGAAGCGCTTGGCCAAGGTGATGCAGTCGCCCTCCCCCTCCACGCGGAAAAAGCCATAAAACGTGGCCTCGGGCCGAGCCAGGCGCACGCGGGGCATGGCCGCAAACGCCGCCATCATCGCGTCGCGGTTGGCGCGCCACAGGGCGATTTGCTCGGCCAGGAACCCCTCCCCCTCCTCCAGGGCCGCGATGGCCCCGTACTGCGGGAAGGTCGGGGGGCACAGGTTGTTGTACAGCGCCACGTCGCGGATCTTGTCCGCAGCCTCTGGCGGGCCCACGATCCACCCCAGGCGCCAGCCCGTCATGGCCCAGGACTTAGAGAACGAGTTGATGACCAGCAGGTGGTCCTCCGGCGTGGAGACGTCCAAGAAGCTGGGCGCGCGCGTGCGCCCGTCGTATATCAGGCGGCTATACACCTCGTCCGCGATAACCCAGATGCCCCGCGCGCGGGCGAAGTCCAGGATGGCCCGCAGCTCGGCCTCTTCCGCGAACCAGCCGGTGGGGTTGGAGGGGCTCACGATCATCAGGACGCGCGTGTAGGGCGTGACGGCGGAAAACAGCTTGTCCAGGTCCAGGCGCCAGGCGTCGTCCACATAGTCCAAGGAGACCTGGGTGACGGAGGCCTGGGTGAGTTCAACGGCGCCCAGGAGGTTCTTCCAGATGGGCGTAACGGCCACGACGTTGTCCCCCTTGTCCAAAAGGGTGGCCAGGGACAGGTTCATGGCCGTGGTGCCCGAGGCCGTCACGAACACGCGGGACGCGGGGACGTCCAGACCGTAGATACGGGCGTAGTACGCGGAAATCGCCTCGCGCAGCGCGTCCTCCCCCAGCGGGGGGCCATAGAAGGTCTTGCCGTTCTTGGCCGCCTGGAACGCCGCGTCGGTGATGAAGTCCGGCGTGGGCGCGTCCCCCTGCCCCTGCGCCATGGTGATGAGGCCCTGCCGCCCGGCGGCGTAGTCCACCATCTCCACCCCCGGGTTGGCCGTGAGGGCGTGCAGCACGGGGCGAAAGCGCATTTCTGCGCCCCCGTTGCCGGCCTTGTGCGCGGGCTCAGTCATCCCTTTGGGTCTTTTCCATCCGCTCGTGCCGCTCTTGCGCCTCAATGGACAGGGTCGCCACGGGCCGGGCCAGGAGGCGCGCGATGGCGATCGGCTCCCCCGTTTCCTCGCAATACCCGTACTCCCCAGAGTCAATCCGCGCGATGGCCGCGTTGATTTTGGCGATGAGCTTCCGCTCCCGGTCGCGCGCGCGCAGCTCCAGCGCGTGGTCCGTCTCCGCGCTCGCCCGGTCAGCAATGTCGGGCTTTTGCAGCTCTGTGGTCTGGAGGGTCTCTGCGATGGTCTCCTGCGATTCGCGCAGCAGCTCCGCCCGCCAGTCTTTCAGCTTCTGCCGGAAGAACGCGGCCATGGTGGGGTTCATAAACTCTCCCTTGTCCTTCAGGGGATCATAATCAGCGGGGACAAGGGCCGGAGCCGGGGCGGATGTCATGGCGATTCCTCCTGTTCACAAAAACAGCGCCGGACTATAGGCCCGGCGCGCGCAGGGCGCAAGGCAAAAGCGTGTTGCACTGCAGTCCTGGCCCGTGTAAGCAGGGCGGGCCATGGATGAGACTGCTGCCCCTGACATCACCCCCGCCGCGCCCGCGCCTGCGGACCCTGCCGCCGCGCCACAGGTGGGGGGCATGGAGTCTTTTTTGATCAACTTCGTGCCCATCCTTGTCATCATGGTGCTGTTTTATCTGCTGCTCATCCTGCCACAGCAGAAACGGATGAAGGAGCATGCAAATATGCTGGCCGCGCTGAAGGTGGGAGACCGTGTGGTCACCAGCGGCGGACTCCTGGGTCGGATTGAGACCCTGGGTGACGAGGAGGCCGTGGTGGATCTGGACGGCGGCGTGAGGGTGACGGCCCTGCGCGCCACCCTCCAAGCCCGGCCCGAGGTGCCTTCCAACGACGCACCGCCCAAAGCCAAAAAGGCCAAAAAGGCATGACGCCAGGCAAGGTCCGCGAGTTCTTCGCCATCCTGCGCGAGGCGAACCCCACTCCGCGCAGCGACCTGGAATACTACAGCCCCTATACTCTGCTCGTGGCAGTCGTGCTCTCGGCCCAGGCCACGGACGTGGGGGTGAACAAGGCCACGCCCGCTCTGTTCGCGGTGGCAGACACGCCCGAAAAGATGGCGGGCCTGGGCGTGGACCGGGTGGCAGACCTTATAAAGACCATAAACTTCTACCCTACGAAGGCCCGCGCCCTGGTGAACGGGGCCCGGATACTCGTGGAAGAACACGGGGGGGAGGTCCCCGACAGTCGCGAGGCCCTGATGCGCCTGCCCGGCGTGGGGCGGAAAAGCGCAAATGTGGTTTTGAATGTCGCCTTTGGACAAGGGGCCATAGGCGTGGACACGCATATCTTCCGCGTGGCGAATCGTACAGGTCTGGCCCCCGCGCCCACGCCCGAGGCGGTGGAGGCGGAGCTTATGGAGATCGTGCCGGAGGCGTTCCTGCTCCACGCGCACCACTGGCTGGTCCTCCACGGGCGATACACCTGCAAGGCCAGGAAGCCCGATTGCGGCGCGTGCTTGGTGCGCGACCTGTGCGGGTGGGAGGGAAAATCAGAATAGCGCCTTCGCCGTGGGGGAGAGATAGCCGGGCACGATAGCCTCCATAGGCGTGGGGTGCGCAACGCCCAGGGCCGCCAGGCCGGGGGCGCCATCTGGCACAACACTGTCCGCGCGGAGCTGATCCACCATGTCCGGGGTCAGGAGGGTGCCGGGCAGAAACTGCAGCACCGCGCCCTGGGCCTTCGCCAGGGCCCACGGGAGGGGAACGAGAGCCCGGCGGCGGCCGGTCCAAGTGCACACGCGCTCTAGCACCTGCCGAAACGTCACGGCCTCCGGCCCGCCGAGACTGTAGGTCTCGGGCGGGACGTCCAGAGCCTGCAGAGCGGCCCGCGCCACATCGCCCACGTACACGGGCTGAAACCGCGTGCCGCCCCCGCCGACGAGGGGCAGGGCCGGAAAGAGTGCCGAAAGCCGGGCGAACAGGGCGAAAAACCTGTCACCGGGGCCAAAGATCACGCTGGGCCGCAGGACTGTGGTGTCCAGGCCAAAAGCCTCCCGCGCGGCGGACTCCCCCCACAGCTTGCTCGCGGCGTAACGAGAAGGGCCGCCCTGCACCCCCAGGGCAGAGACGTGCACAAACCGCTCCACCCCCGCTGCGCGGGCCGCAGCGCCTATCAGGCCCGGCAGGTCCGCGTTCAGGGGTGCCAGACCTCGGTGCAGGGTGCCCACACAGTTCACCGCCGTCTGCGCCCCTGCAAGCGCGCGCTCTGTGGAGCCTCGGTCACCCGCCATGAAGGGCACAGGCTCCACCTGCCCCGGCGTGCCCAGAGGACGCAGGGCATAGCCCGCCTCGGGTCGCCGGCACGCGGCCTTCACTCGCCACCCGGCGCGGGCAAAAGCCCCCACCACAGCGCTCCCCAGGAAGCCCGAGGCCCCAAAAACGGTGACAATGCGACTCCTGGGCATGCTTCTTGCGAGGACTCCTTGTGTGGTCAGGGGTGCGAGTCTAGCCCGCCCGCGTCCACAAAAAAAGCCGGGGGAAGAGCGCAAAAAAAGTTTGACTCCTTGTGCAAAGTGGGGCATAACTAAAATAAGTATTACAAGACTGCAAAGAGTACATTTGGTGAAACAGGAGAAACCACATATGGCCCAGAGGCTTGCCCGCGCACCCTCATACGCTCCATTAGAGTCCCTCGGGCCCCCGGAGTCTCTCGCGCAATTCTGTATTTCCCTTGCGGCCCGCGCGGGCGCGGCCCTCGCAACACGCCGTCTGGCCAACACGCCCGTCGCGGCCCACGTGACGGACCCGCAGGGGCACGCCCGCAGCCTCGCCCTGACCCAGGGGGTGGAGCCTTGCCGCACGCGCTCTGCCTATCTCCTTGTCGTGGGTACGGTCGCTCGGGCGGTGGAAGCCCTGGCCCACAGCGGCCTCGCCGCGCCCGGCACGCGGGTAGAGGTTGCCGTCCGGACACAGTTTGGCGAAGGCGCGGTGGTCACAGAAACCCGTCTGTCCCTCGCCATCGCTGAGGGCGGGGTCGTGACTCACAGGGGGTAGACTCGCCCCCTGGCCAGGCCCGGCGCGGGCGGTGTAGGCTCCAGGCTATGACGGTCAACCCTGAAAGCGCGCAGTTTGGCTTCCGCCCTACAGACGCTACGGAAAAGCCCGGTCTTGTGGACAGGGTGTTCACCTCCGTCGCGTCCAAGTACGACCTGATGAATGACCTCATGTCCATGGGGATCCATCGCCTGTGGAAGAATCGCTTTGTCCGGCGCATAGCCCCCACACCAGGCAAGGCCTATCTAGATGTCGCGGGCGGCACGGGGGACATAGCCCGCCGCCTGGCGCGAAGAGGGGCCGGGTCCGTCACCGTCTGTGACCCAAGCGCGGAAATGGTGGCCTGTGGCGCAGCGCGGGCCGTGGATGCCGGGCTGCCGCGCATAACCTGGGCGCTTGGCCGGGCCGAGGCTTTGCCCTTCCCGGACGCAACATTTGACGTCCTGACCATCGCCTTCGGCCTGCGCAATGTCACGCGCATAGACGACGCACTGGCCGAGTTCGCCCGCGTGCTGCGGCCCGGCGGGCGGGCGTGGGTGCTGGAGTTCACCCCCGTGGAGCGGCCCGTCCTCAAACAGGCCTATGACGCGTATGCCTTTGACGTTTTGCCCCGCTTGGGCGCTCTCGTCGCCAGGGACAGTGAGAGCTATCAATACCTGGCAGAGAGTATCCGCGCTTTCCCGTCCCGCGCGGCCCTGGCTGCACGCATGGAGGCCGCAGGGTTTTCCGGTGTGGCGCATGAGGCGTGGTCGGCGGGCATTGTGGCGGTGCACACCGGGCTAAAGGCGTTATGAGGCTGCGCCCCCCTCCTCCGCCAGGCAGGCCGCGAGGCCCTCGCGGAAAGAGGGGTACAGGAGGCGCACGCCCAGTTCGCGCTTGATGCGGTCGTTGTGCACGCGCTTGTTGTCCGCGTAAAAGCTGCGCGTGATGGGCGCCAGGTCCGCCTCAGAAAAGGGCAAAAGGGGAGGGACAGACAGGCCCAGAAGGTCGCACGCGTAGGCGATAACAGCATGGCTGGGCGCGGGGCAGTCGTCGGCCAGGTTGTACACCCGGCCCGGCGCGGGTGCCGCCATAGAAGCGCGAATCACCTGGACCACATCGTCAACATGGATGCGGCTGAACGCGTGGCCAGGCTTGTCTATCCGGCGACTCATGCCGGCCCTAACAGCGTCCAGGGCGCTGCGCTGTGGTCCGTATATCCCCGCCAGACGGAAAATATGGAGTGGCAAGCCATGAGATCTATGCAGCGCATACCACTGCCGCTCCGCCATGGCCCGGCGGGTGCCCCGTATGGTCGTCGGGTTGGCCGCGCTGTCCTCGTCCACCCAGCCCCCGCCCCGGTCTCCGTACACACCGGTTGTGGACAGGTACCCAACCCAAGAGAGCCCCGGCAGGGCGGCGATCTCCTCCCCATGCGCGCGGGCGACGAGGCTGCCGTCCACATCCGGCGGTACAGACAGAAGGAGGTGCGTTGTGCCCGCCAGCATTTTGCCCACGTCGGGCAAGGGGTACGCGTGGTCAAAAATATGGGCCTTTACGTCTTCGTATCCCAGGGCCTCCTTACGTTCCGGGGCCCGCGTTGTGCCCGCCAGGGTCCATCCCCCCTCACGCGCGAGGGCGCGGCCAAGCCGCTGGGCCGTGTAGCCATAGCCAAAACAAAAGAACTTGCGCTGCGCCTTGGACACTTTAGAAATCCGTGTCCTCGTAATGCTCTGCGGGGAAAAAACCTGGTATGCGGTCGGCCAAAAGGGCGCGGAAACTGGGCCGAGACTTCACGCGCGTGTACCAAGAGCGCGCTGCGGCGTGCTGATCCCAGGGCACGTCACCCACATAGTCCACAGCAGACAGGTGCGCCGCCGCAGCCGCATCCGCGAGGGAAAAGTCCGCCCCGGCAAGCCAAGATCTCTTTTCCGTGAGAAACCCTATGTAATCAAGATGATAGTGTATGTTGGCGTGCCCTGCCCGTATCGCAGGCCCGTGCGGTTCACCCAACTTCAAAAACCGCTTCATCAGCTTCTCGCCCACCAAGTTGTCCGTCACCTCGCGCGCGAACTTTTGGTCAAACCACGCCACGAGGCGGCGCGTCTCCGCCCGTTGCACTGGCTCCGCACCCAGGAGATTCACCTGCGGGTAGGCCTCCTCCAAGTATTCGCAAATCACGTTAGATGTGGCGAGCGTCGTGCCGTCCTCCTCCACCAGAACGGGGACCTCCCCCGCAGGGTTAAGCGCCAGAAACTCTGTCCGGCGCTCCCACACCTTTTCCACCTTAGGGTCAAAACTGATGCCCTTTTCCGCCAAGGTGATGCGCACCTTCCGGGAGCGCGGATCAAGCCACAGGTGGTAGAGCGTGCGCATGAGCGCAGAGGATAGCGCGTTTCATGCGTGGGCGCAAAGGGGGTCAGAAACGCCCCGGCCTTATAACAATTTAGCGTCCTCCCCAAACTGCCCCCGCAGCAGGGCGCGTGTGGCGATTTCCTGGTCAGGCGCACGCATAAGGGCCTCACCCACGAGGAAAGCCCGATAGCCCTGGGCGTGGAGGTCCGTCAGGGTCTCTGGCCCGTCTATCCCGCTCTCTGCCACGGGCAAGGCGCCCTGGGGCATGCGCGCGATGAGGGCGCGGGGCACAGCAAGGTCCACAGCCAGCGTGCCCAGATTCCGAGCGTTCACACCGATAAGACGCGCGCCCAAGGCTGCCGCCCTGGCCAATTCTGCCTCGTTGTGCACCTCACACAGGACATCCATGCCCAGGTCAGCGGCCAGAGAGGCCAGAGAGGCGGCCAGAGGGTCCTCCAGAGCGGCGAGTATGAGCAGGATGGCGTCTGCTCCCAAAGCCCGGGCCTCATAGACCTGATAGGGCTCCAGCGTAAAGTCCTTACGCAGCACGGGCAGGCGCGTGGCGGCCCGGGCCTGCACCAGGTCCTCATCCCGCCCGCCGAAGTAGGGCGTGTCCGTAAGCACAGAGAGGCACGCAGCCCCTCCTCTCTCATAGGCCTGGGCCACCTCAGCCGCGTCGGCCTGGGGGAAGAGGGTTCCTTTTGAGGGGCTTGCGCGCTTCACCTCTGCGATAAGGGCCGGACCAGGCCTGGCTGCGAGCGCCGCAGCAAAACCCCGCGCAGGCCCAGCAGACTCGGCACGCTGCCGGATCTCCGCCAAGGGCACCCGTGCCCTGCACGCAGCCACATGCGCCCGCTTCGCCTCACAGATCGCTCCCAGAACGCCCATGCCCGCCCTTTAAGCACACACCGGGGCCAAACGTCACTAGCCTGTCTCCCCCATCAGTCCGGCAGCAATGTTGCGGTTTATGGAGATGAGGATGTCCAGCTTCTCAGGGTCCGGCGCCGCAAGTATATCCACCTCCCTACGGAAGACATAGCGCGCGAGGACAATCATATTCTTACGCACAGAGGACTCCACCCCAGCCTCCGACCCCTCTGGGGGCTGGGGGGCATGCTTGGCCTCCTCCTCCCTCTCTAAGGCTGAGTCATAAAACACGAGCCATAATTTCCGGTTGTACGCCAGGACCTCCGGCAGAGCGGCGCGCGCGCCCTTCTCCCACTCCCCCTGCAAGGCCTCCAGCCGGGCTGCGGCCTTCAAAAGCACGCTGGCCTCCAGCTCCCGCTGGCTCTCGGCTCCTTCTTTTGCATAGTGTGCGTACGCCCCTGCAGCGAGGGCGTGGTTAGGGTTATCTAAGGGCACGATCCAAAATCTCCTTCTCATACGCGATCAGTTTTTTGGCGACCTTCAGGGCCCTAAAATACGAGCCGCCTACGATCTCCTTATTAATCTCCAGTATGTACGCCGACGTTGACGGCGCGGCCTCCTGAACGTCCTTGATCATGGTAAAATACTGGTCATGCAGGGTCTTGGGGTCGTCAGCGATGTACATACACTGCACGATGTAATAAATCTTCTTGCATGGGGTGTCCGCATCCTCCAGCTGCAAGACGTCCTTGTGCCGCAGAATCGGCGCAGGGCCCGCGATGTGCAAACGCGTCCTCTGGTCATCGTTCGTGATGACGGCTTGCCCGATAAGGACTTTCTCCCCCGGCTTTAGGTCAATAACAAGCGCCATGACGTTGCCCCTTTCGGCGATTCGGGCCAGTGTAGACCAGAACACCATGGGTTGTAAAATGGAAAATCAACGCCCGCGGTGCGGCACGGCCTAGCCCGCAAGTGCGCGCCCTTTCTCGCAAAACCCTCCAGTTGCGACGAACCCCAAAGGCGCGCGTCTATAACTTTGCGTACACCCGCCTCACACAAGTGGGTGGGCTACGGGCACAAACGGGTCAATCACTCCAGGGACGAGTTTGCCCGCCAGGACGGCACGCACATCAACGGGATCGAGGGATTTTGGGCCCTGGCCAAGGTCCGCCTGGCCCGATTCCGCGGCATGGCCCCGCAGACCTTCTGGCTGCACTTGAAAGAATGCGAGTTAACAACAGGGGGGCGAACCTTGGACGGCTGGTGCTCAAAATTTGCCGCATGAACCCCCTCAACTAGTCATGACCCTAGGCATTGTATCATAGGACTGTTAAGGGTAGGTGAATGATGCATCCCACCCCGCCATATGCCTGTAGGCCAGAGGCCAGCCGCGGGCGGCTGGTGGCGGAGCTGGAGGGGACGGAGCGGGACTGCTTCGCGCGGGACCGGGACCGGATCATCCACACAACGGCCTTCCGCCGCCTGAAGCACAAGACGCAGGTCTTCGTGGGGCCGGAGGGAGATCACGTCCGCACGCGCCTGACGCACACGGTTGAGGTGGCGCAGGTTGCGCGGAGCCTCGCGCGCGCTCTGGGTGTGAACGAGGACCTGGCCGAGGCCGTGGCCCTTGCGCACGACCTGGGCCACCCGCCCTTTGCCCACGCGGGGCAGGAAGCCCTGGCCGCCTGCATGGCCCCCCACGGCGGATTTGAGCACAACGACCAGGCCCTGCGGATTGTGACGCTGCTGGAGCGGCGCTACCCCCGGTGGGACGGGCTGAACCTGACGCTAGAGACCCTGGAGGGCATCGCAAAGCATGGCGGGCCTGTGGCCGGCCCTTTTGGGCCCGGCCTGGCGGCGGTGGCCGAAAAGGCAGACTTATACCTGGGCCTCCATGCGCCGCTGGAGGCGCAGCTTGCGGGCATCGCGGACGACATTGCCTACACCGCGCATGACATAGAGGACGGCCTGCGCGCGGGGCTTATCTCGCCGGAGGATTTGGAGGATCTGGCCCTACCGGGGGCGGAGCTCGCCCGGATGGAGGCGGAGTACGGCGCGCTGGAGCCGCGCATAGCGGCGGCGACCCTGGTGCGGGAGGTCCTGGGGGCCATGGCGCAAGATGTCCTGACCGCCACGCGGGGGGCCCTTGCGGCCCTGAAGCCAAGCAGCGCCAAAGCCATCCGCACTGCCGGCTTGCCCCTCGTGGCCTTTTCAACAGCCATGGCGGTCAAGGTGGCCGAGCTACGGGCCTTCCTCATGGCCCGGGTCTACCGCCACCCGTCCGTCCTTGCCCCCGCAGAGGCCGGGCAGCGCGTGGTGGAGGGGCTGTTCGCGGCCCTCATGGACGGGCGCCTTGCCCTCCCGGAAGACTGGGAGCCTTTGCTCGCGCGCTTCCCCCGCGCCCGCGTCGTCGCGGACTATATCGCCGGGATGAGCGACACCTACGCCGCGCGCCTGTCCGGGCAGGGCGCGATGAGCGCCCACGCCAAATAAGGCTGGTGCGGTCGAGAGTCACCAAACCCTTGTTTTACAGCAATTTGCATCAAGAACTATCCTTAAACAGGGCCTCCAGGTCGCCGGGATCCGCCAGGCTCTGACGTCGCTTTTTGAGTGTGCCGAAGGTTTTCATGATCAGTGTCGTCCTTTTTGTGCGCCTTCTAAGGTCTAGGGAGTAGGTCGTGCGCGAATCACAGCATGAGATATTCCTTAATGCAAAGTGCTGTAAGCCTATGGCGTCTATAGGATTTTTGATAGAAAAGATTGTGGGATAGGCTTACAGCAAGCCCAACATCCTGCGTCCATCGGCCCGACCTATCTGGGCGCGGGGTTTTGCGCTACCCTCCGGGTCCATGCGCATCGCGATCATCGGAACGGGCATCAGCGGGCTGGGCGCGGCGTACCTGCTAACCCCACACCACGACATCACGGTCTATGAAGCTGCGCCGCGCCCCGGCGGGCACGCGCGCACCATTGATGTACCCGGCGTGGGGCCTGTGGATACGGGCTTTATCGTGTGCAACGACCGCACCTACCCGAACCTCCTGGGCCTGTTTGGCCGCCTGGGCGCGGCGCGCACGAAGGCCGACATGGCCTTTGGCGTGAGTCTGGGCGGCGGCGCGCTGGAGTACAGCTCCTCGGCCCCCTTCGCGCAGGCGGGCACCCTTGCGCGGCCCAGCCACTGGGCGATGCTGCGCGATATTTTGCGCTTTAACCGCGCCGCCCCTCGCTGGCGCGATGCGCCGCCAGAGGTGACGCTGGGCGACATGCTGGCCGCACTGCGCCTGTCACGGGCGTTTGCACGGCGCTACCTTCTGCCCATGGCGGCGGCGATCTGGTCCACGCCCGTGGCCCGAATTGCGGGCTTCCCGGCCGCCGCGTTCGTGCGGTTTTTTGAGGGGCATGGGCTCCTGACCCTGCTGCGTCAGCCGCAGTGGTACAGCGTGGCCGGCGGCTCGCGCACCTATGTGGAGCGGATTGTGGGCCCCCTGGGCGCGCGCGTGCGCCTGTCGTGCGCGGCCACGCGGCTGGAGCCCTCTGGCTCTGGCTGGGTTGTGCACGACGCGCGCGGCGGTGCGGATGCCTATGACGCGGTTGTCCTGGCCTGCCACCCGGATCAGGCGTTGGCCTTGATTGCCGCGCCCACAGAGGCCGAGGCGCGCGTGCTGGGCGCCTTTACCTATCAGGACAACGCCCTGGTGGTGCACAGCGATGCTGCCCTGATGCCCCGGCGCCGCGCCGCGTGGGCCAGCTGGGTCTACCTGTCCGACGACCTGGAGGGCGACGACCGCCCGCGCGTGTCGCTGACGTACTGGATGAACGCGCTGCAGGACCTGCCTGCGGGCAAAGACATTTTTGTGACCCTGAACCCCGCCCGACCGCCGCGTGCGGAGACGGTCTATGACCGCCACACCTTCCGCCACCCGCGCTTTGACGCCCCGGCGCTGCGCGCGCAAGGGGAAGTCGGCGCTATACAGGGCGCGCGGGGCCTGTGGTTCTGCGGGGCGTGGCAGCGGCACGGGTTCCACGAGGACGGCCTGTGGAGCGCGGTGCGCGTGGCACGGGCCCTGGGCGCGCGGGTGCCGTGGTGATGATAGAGGGCCCGCAGCTGCTCCCGGCCACGGTGGCGCACACGCGCTTGACGCCCCGGCGCAACAGCTTTGCGTACCGCGTGTACTACGGCGCATTCGCGCTTTCCGACATGGGGGATTTGCCTGGGCACTGGGGCCTGACCTGGCGCGCGCGCGACCACGGCTCCGGTGACGGTAGCGCGCTGGAGCCCTGGGCGCGGGGCATTTTGGCCGATTATGGCCTAGAGGGCACAACGGGCGGGCCGATTGTCTTGGTGGCTATGCCGCGCGTCCTGGGTTACGTTTTTAACCCGGTGAGCTTCTGGCTCTGCCTGGGATTAGACGGTACGCTCGGCGCCGTGTTGTGTGAGGTGCACAACACATTTGGTGAAAAACATACTTACGTCTGCGCACACCCTGACGGCCGCCCTATCGGTCCGCACGATTGGCTGGAGAGCGGCAAGGACTTCTTTGTCTCCCCCTTTATAAAGAGGGGCGGATCGTATCGGTACAGGTTTTCCTTGTCCCAAGATGGCCTGGGCGTGTGGATTGACTATCTGGATGAGGCCGGGCGCGTGACCCTGACGACCTCCATGGTCGGGCGGCTGCGGCCCATGACCCGCGCCTCCCTGGCCCGTGCGTTCTGGGCGCAACCGCTGGTGACGCTTAAGGCCATCGGCCTGATACACTGGCAGGCGCTCAAGCTGCTGGCCAAGGGCGTGCGCTACCTGACCAAGCCGCCACAGCTGCCCGCGCGCATCACGGCCAGCCGGGGGCTGACTTTGCGCGGCGGGCGCCTTAAATAGGGCCATATGATTGATGTGCTCACCCGCCGTGCCCTCCTGGCACGCCTGGACAAGTCCACGCACGGGTATCTGCGCCTGACCACGCCCGAGGGGCGCGCGCACGACTTCGGCGGGGCGCATCCGAGGCCGCAGGCCGCCATCACACTCCACGACTGGGCCGCCGCCCGCGACTGGGCTGCGCGGGGGGACATCGGCTTTGCCGACACCTACCGCGCCGGGCGGTGGGACACCCCAGATTTGGAGGCCGTGGCAGCGTTCTTCCTGGCCAACGACGCGGCCCTGGGCGGCGCGGTGACGGGCCGCTGGCTGGCGCGCGCGGGCTCTATCCTGGCCCACGCCCTGCGCCCCAACACCCGGCGCGGCGCGCAGCGGAACATCCCCGCGCACTATGACCTGGGCAACGATTTTTACGCGCAATGGCTGGACCCCACGATGACCTACTCCGCCGGGATATTCACGCGTGCGGGCGAGTCACTGGATGCCGCCCAGGCCCGCAAATACGACCGCATCCTGGAGCGCACGGGCATCACCAGCGGGCGCGTGCTGGAGGTCGGCTGCGGCTGGGGCGGGTTTGCCGACCGCGCCACGGAGCGCGGGGACTATGCGCTGACGGGCATCACGCTCTCCCCCGCACAAGCCGCTTACGCCCGCACACGCCTTGGTGATCGGGCCGACATTGCGCTGACCGACTACCGCGAGCAGGGCGGGCGCTGGGATGCCATCGTGTCCATTGAGATGTTTGAGGCCGTAGGAGCCCGCTACTGGCCCACCTATTTCCAAAAGCTGGCCAGCCTGCTGCGGCGCGGCGGGCGGGCAGTGGTGCAGACCATCACCATCCGGGAGCGAGACTTTTGGGACTACCGCTGCAACACGGACTTTATACGCCACTACATCTTCCCCGGTGGGATGCTGCCCAGCGCCGCGCGCTTTGAGGCCGAGGCGCACAAGGCAGGCCTGGCCGTGCGCGACCGGTTCGCCTTCGGGCAGGGCTACGCCTGCACCCTGCGTGCGTGGCTGGCCCGATTTGACGCGGCGGCCCCGGCGCTGGAGGGCATGGGGTTTGACGCGCCGTTCCAGCGGCTGTGGCGCTTTTACCTGGCGGCCTGCGCAGCGGGGTTCGCCGCCGGGCGCACGGACGTGATGCAAGTGGAGATGGCCCATGCCTGAGACGTTTACCATTGAGGGGTTTTTCAACGGCCCCCTGGTCGCCCGGGGGGTGGTGCTGGACTGGCGCGGGCGGGCGATCCGGCGCCTGGAGGCCACCATGCACGGCTCGTGGGACGGGCCGCGTGGCACCCTGGTCGAGGACTTCACCTATGATGATGGGGAGCGCGCGCAGCGCACCTGGCACATCACGGCGATCCCCGGTGGGCGCTACACCGGCACGGCGGGGGACATCGTTGGCACCGCGCACGGGCGGCTCGTGGGTCACGGCGAGGCGCGCTGGGCCTACACCATGACAATGCCCATCGGCGGACGGCCAGTGCGCTTTGCGTTTGACGACCGGATGTACGCGGTGGGCACGGCGGGCGTCATCAACCGCGCGGTCATCCGCAAGTGGGGCGTGCCGGTGGCGAGCCTTGTGCTGTGGATTGAGCGGGGCGCGCGATGACCGAACGCTGGACGGGCAAGCATGTGTGGATTGTGGGCGCGAGCAGCGGGATTGGCCGCGCGCTGGCCGTGGAGCTGGCGGGGCAGGAGGCTGTTCTGGCCCTGTCTGCACGGCGGCCCGATGCGCTGGAGACCCTAAATACGCAGCTGGGTGGCGGGCACCGGGTGGTGCCCCTGGACGTGGCGGACGGGGCGGCGGTGCGGGCGGCGGCGCAGGGGCTTGCGGCCGCCTGGCCCCGGGTGGACGCGGTGGTGTTCATGGCTGCGGTCTACCGCCCCGGCGGCCTTTTGGCGCAGTCGGACGCCGATGTGGGCGCGGCGGTGGCCGTGAACCTGGGGGGCGCGTTGCACCTGGCGCGGGCGGCCATTCCCCTCTTGCGCGCGCAGGACGGCGGAGGGCAGCTGGTCCTCACGGCCTCCGTGGCCGGGTACCGGGGGATGCCGGCCTCGCAACCCTACAGCGCCACGAAGGCCGCGCTGATCGCCCTGGCCGAGTCCCTGCGCATTGAGCACGCGGGTCAGGGCGTGGACGTGCGGGTCATCAACCCCGGCTTCGTGCGCACGCCGCTGACCGACCAGAACACCTTTGCCATGCCCGGCATTATAGACGCCGAGCGCGCGGCGCGGATCATCGCGCGCGACCTGGCCCGCCCGGGGTTTGAGGTCGCCTTCCCCCGGGGCTTCGTCCTGGGCATGAAGGCCCTGCGCGCCCTGCCGGGGTTCTTATACCGCCCCCTGGCCCGCGCCGCGCTGCGCGGCGCATCCAAGACTGCATGAGATGAAGCGGGCGGCAACGCCCAGCTGGACGAGATAGACCTGCTGTGGGACCTGACCAAGCGGATAGAGGGCAAGACCATCTGCGCCCTGGGGGACGCGGCGGCCTGGCCCGTCCAGGGCCTCATCCGCCACTTCCGGGGGGAAATAGAGCACCGCATCCTGGACTACCGCAAGCGCGGCGCGGCGTAGTGGGGCGTGACGCGCGTGGCCCGCCCCCGTTGTGTGTTGCTCTTGCGTGGGGGCCATCCCCCCCACGCGCCGGGGCGAATCGGCTATACCCTTGCCCATGAAGCAGGCCCTGCCCTTTTGGCATGTGGACGCCTTCGCGGACCGGGCCTTTGCGGGCAACCCCGCGGCGGTTGTGGTGGCGGACGCGCCCCTGCCGGAGGACCTGATGCAGGCCGTGGCGGCGGAGATGAACCTGTCCGAGACCGCGTTTGTGGAGCGCCGCGCAGGGCAAAACCCCCTGCTGCGCTGGTTCACGGTGGTGCGGGAGATAGACCTGTGCGGGCACGCGACCCTGGCCACGGCGCACGTGTGGCTCACGGCCCTGGAGCCGGGGGCGCAGCGCGTTGTCTTTGACACCCTGCACGCGGGGCCCCTACCCGTGGAGCGCGGCGCGCACGGCTACACCATGGACCTGCCCGCGCGGCAGCCGGAGCCCCTGGCCCTGTCCGCCATTCCGGGCTTTGTCCTGCCCGCGCTCTCCCCCGCCCGGCCCGTGGAGGCCCATGCGGCGGGGGAGAAGGCCCTGCTGGTCTACGCGGACCCGGCGTCGGTGCGGGCCATGCGCCCGGACTTTTTGGCGCTGCGCCCCTGGACGCGGCGCATCATCGTCACGGCCCCGTCTGACGACCCGTCCTACGCCTTTATCTCCCGCCACTTCAACGCGAACGACCCCGCCGCGCCGGAGGACCCGGTGTGCGGCTCCGCGCACTGCGCCCTTGCGCCATACTGGGCCGCGCGCCTGGGCAAGACGGCCTTTCGCGCGTGGCAGGCCTCGGCCCGCGGCGGGGCCTTAGATCTGGCGCTTGCGGGGGCGCGGGTGCGCATGGGGGGCCCGGCCGTCACCGTGGCCCGGGGGGAGCTCTACCCCAACGCACGGGCGGGGTGAGGAGCCTAAGACGTCTGTTCCGGATTATGCGCGCTCAACGCGTCCCGAGCCGCACGAAAACCAGTGGGGACCGAGAACAAAAACGAGAGAAGGGCACCCAAAGAAGCGCCCGAGGCGGCGCCACATAAGATCCATTCGAGCCCTTTACCCTCCCGGGGCCCACTGGCCGATGAAACTTGGTCCGTCCCCGGTTTGTCCTCTGAGGGTAACACGACCTCACTCGAAACCATCGGAGCACAGTTGTCCTGCTGCTCTGTGACCATACCCTGGCGGGCGACCCCGTCCGACAGAGCCTCGTTGCTATTTTGGGAAAAAAAGATCCAAAGTGGCTGCAAAAGTGAAAAGGCGATCATCCCAATAAAAGCGTATTCTATTGTTCTATCTAAAATAATACCTGCTTTACAATCTTTTGTTAATTTATTTGCAGCTGCGCCACATCCCGCCCAAAAGGCTTCTGCGAGTCTATTTCTTGTTTCTTTTTCCAACGTGCGCGCCCTCTCCTGGCCTGGTCTGTGCTCTGGCCCGGGCGAACAGCGCGCGAACCCTCACAGTAAGGTGCGCCTTACCTCCCACCACAGCAGTAAGTCAAGCTTTTTCACATACGTCTTGTGTGGCGGGGCATGCGCCGCCGCGCGGGCGGGGCACGAGGGTCTGCCCCTTGCGCCCACGGGGAGATAGGGGTACCCTGCTGGCGAATCACAACCAAAGGGAGACTCAACCATGGCCTGCATGAACCTCGAGGACAAAACATTCTTCATTCTGGGCATCGCCAACGGGAAGTCCATCGCCGCCGGCGCGGCGCGCGCGCTCCGGGCCCACGGCGCACGCCTGGCCGTCACCTACCAGAACGAAAAGGCCAAGAAGTATGTGGACCCTGTAGCGGAGGAGCTGGGGGCGGAGGTGTATGTCCCCTGCGACGTGACGGAAGAGGGCTCTTTGGAGGCCGCCGTGGCCGCCGCGCAGAAAACGTTCGGCACCCTGGACGGCGCGGTGCACTCCATCGCCTTCGCCCCCCGGGACGACCTGCACGGGAAGGTGTACCAGACCTCAAAGGACGGCTTCGCCCTGGCCATGGACATCTCTTGCCACTCCTTCGCGCGCCTGGCCGCCGCGACCGCGCCCCTGATGACCAACGGGGGCTCGCTCCTGACCATGACGTACTACGGCTCGCAGAAGGTCGTGGACCAGTACGGCATCATGGGCCCGGTGAAGGCCGCGCTGGAGAGCCTGGCCATGTACATGGCGTGTGACCTGGGCCCGGCGGGCATCCGCGTGAACTGCATCTCCCCCGGCCCCATGGACACCCGCGCGGCCAGCGGCATCCGGGGCTTTGATGCCCTGATGGACAAGGCCAAGAACAAGTCCGCCTCTGGCACGTTGGTGGCGCTGGAGGACATCGGGAACCTCGCCGCGTTCCTGTCCAGCGACGCGGCCAAGGCCATCACCGGCCAGGTCCACTACATAGACCACGGGGCCAGCATCACGGACTAGGCTGCGCAGCAGCGCCACCAAAATGGTGGCGGCGCGGTATCTGTGCGGTGGCGTCGCGGCATCACTGTGGTAGCATGGCGGTGGCTGCGCGGTATCACAGCGGTGGCTGTGCGGTGGCACTTTTGGGCCCGTTTCGCGGGGGCGCGTGCCGCCCAAGGCACTCAGTATACACCATTTTTTCCTCTGTGGGGCAAGAAAAAAATTGCGCTGCGGCACAATCCTGGCCCCGGCAAACGCGGATGACACGGGCCGGGCGGATGGGTAGACTCCCCCCATGCGCTTGGTCCTGGCCCTTTTTGTGTGCCTGTGTGCGCCAGCCCTGGCCGCAGCGACGGCGGCGGCGCGCCCGGACCTGGCCATAGACGCCGTGCGTGCGGGCCTGCGGGCCGACGGGACAACCCGCGTGGTCCTGGACCTGTCCGCCCCCGCGCCCGCCTTCGCGGCGCGGGCGGAGGGCGCGCGGGTGCTCCTGGACCTCCCCCCGTTTGTGTGGCGCGAGGGCGCCCCCCGCCTGGCCGGAACGCTCCGCGCCGTCCGCCCCGGAAACCGCCCCGGCGGTGCGCGCGTCACCATGGACACCGCCGCGCCCGTGGCCGTCGCAGCGGCCTTTGCCCTGCCCCCGCAGGGGACAAAGCCCCACCGCCTGGTCCTAGACCTGGCCCCCGCACAGGCACACAAAAAGGGCCAGGACCAAGCGCATGGGGGGAGTCTACCCATCCGCCCGGCCCGTGTCATCCGCGTTTGCC
>JAERIN010000013.1 GCA_016757515.1 Alphaproteobacteria bacterium | reverse complement strand
TCTTTGGCGTTATTAAGGAGGGCCTGCCATTTCGGGCCCGTGCGCACGGGCCCGAAATGGCAGGCCCTCCTTAATAACGCCAAAGAGATGCGCAACGCTCTTACGCCCGCCGAAACAAAACTATGGACACATTTGCGCGCGGGACAAACGGGGCACAGTTTCCGTAAACAGTACCCCATCTATCCCTATATCGCGGACTTCGCCTGTCCCGAGCGCGGCCTGATCGTGGAAGTAGACGGGGACACACACACCCCCGACACGGCGGAGCACGACGCAGAACGCACGATATTTTTAGAGGCGCGCGGGTTTCGCGTCATACGTTTTTCCAATAGAGAGGTCTTGGAGAATCCCGAGGGCGTGACGGAAACTATCCGGCATGCGCTGCGAGAGGACCCCCCCCTGACCCCCCCCTCTGCGAGGGGGGGGAGGTACGCTTTTGACGTCCCCCTCCTGCCCGCCGAGTTTGTGACCGCCGAAACAGGAACCGGCTTTGTCCATATCGCCCCGGGGCACGGGGTGGACGATCATAAGATTGTTAATCTCCATAACTTCTCTTTTGAGATTTCAAGAAAGATAAAGAAAGAACAGAAAGATAAGAAACTAAAAAACAAAGAAGTTCTTTATGCTATAAATAACGTCATTAAAAGATTAAAGAAAAATATATCCCCTACAGATAAAGGCATTACCGTATACAATACGCTTCATATAAAATATATGATTCCTATCGCCTCCGCCGTGGACGGCGACGGGTATTACACGGACGCGCACCCGCTGTTTGCGGGCAAGCAGGTGTTTGCGAACGAGTTGCACAAGGCCCCTGAGCGCGACGCGGACATCGCGGTCATCAAGGCCCTGGCCGCCGCCGGGGCGCTGCTGGCCAAGGCGTCGTACCGACACGACTACCCGCACTCCTGGCGCTCGGGCGCGCCGGTGCTGTTCCGCACCACGCCGCAGTGGTTCATCGCGATGGACAAAACCCTCCCCCCCCGCGAAGAGGGGGGGGTAAGGGGGGGGTCCTTGCGCGCCAAGGCCCTGGAAGACATAGACAAAACCCGCTTCGTCCCGCCCCAGGGCCAAAACCGCATCCGGGCCATGGTGGCGCAGAGGCCCGACTGGTGCATCTCCCGCCAGCGCGCGTGGGGCGTGCCCATCGCCCTGTTTGTGCGCAAGGGCACGGGTGAAATCCTGAATGATTCCAAGGTGAAAGAACGCATTCTTGAGGCGTTTCGGCAAGACGGCGCGGACGCCTGGTGGGCCCGCGACCCGGCGGACTTCTTGGGCCCGGAGTATAACGTGAAGGAATACGAACAAGTCTTTGATATTGTTGACGTTTGGTTTGAGTCCGGCGCCACGCACGCCTTTGTCCTAGAAAAGCGCGGCCTGCCCTGGCCCGCAGACCTGTACCTGGAGGGCTCCGACCAGCACCGCGGGTGGTTCCAAAGTTCCCTGTTGGAATCTTGCGCCACGCGGGGTGCCGCGCCGTACAAGGCCGTGCTCACCCACGGGTTCATCGTGGACCAAAAGGGCTATAAAATGTCAAAGTCGCGGGGCAATGTCCTCGCGCCTGAGGATCTCATCCAGCGCTACGGCGCGGACATCATCCGCCTGTGGGCCATCACGGTGGACTACCGCCAGGACGTGCCGGTGGGCGATGTCCTGCTCAAGTCCGTGGCGGACCTGTATCGGCGACTAAGAGGCACCTTGCGCTTCCTCCTGGGCGCGCTGGACGGGTACACGCCCGCAGAGCGCGTGCCAGTTGAGCAGATGCCAGCATTAGAGCGCTATATGCTCGCGCGCCTGGCGGCCCTGGACGCACAGATAGCGCAGCACCAAAAGGCGTATGCCTTCGGCACTGTGGCGCACGCCCTGCACCAGTTCTGCAATGCTGACCTCTCCGCGTTCTACCTGGACATCCGCAAGGACTGTCTCTACTGCGACGCGCCGGACGACCCGAAGCGGCGGGCGTGCCGGACGGTCCTGGCCACCCTGTTTGACGCCCTGGTCACGCGCATGGCCCCCATACTGCCCTTCACGACGGAGGAGGCCTGGGTCCACCGCCCTCCCGGCGTGTTTGCGGAGGCGGACAGCGTGCACCTGCGCACCTATGCGGCGGTTGACCCGGCGTGGCAAGACCCGGCCCTGGAGGCCAAGTGGGCCAAACTGCGAGACCTGCGCCGCGTTGTCCTGGGCGCGATTGAGCCGTACCGCAAGGCCAAGGCCATCGGCTCGTCCCTGGAGGCCGCGCCGGTGGTGCACATCACGCAGGACTGGAAGGACGCTCTGCAAAATGTTGATTTAGATGAGGTTTGCATAACATCCGCCGCGCCAGTGGCTCTCGCCCCCGCACCGCAGGGAGCCTTTGTCCTGGAGGGCGTGCCGGGGGTGGCCGTCACCTTCGCCACGGCACCAGGCACCAAGTGTGCGCGCTGCTGGAAAGTCCTGCCCGAGGTAGAGGGTGACCTATGCCCCCGCTGCGCCCTTGTCGTGGGGCAGAAGGGCGTGTAGGCTCGCCGGGCCTACAACCCAAAAACACAAGGAGACACCACCATGACCCGCCTTTTCGCCCTGACCCTGGCCGCCCTGACCCTGGCCGCCGCCCCGGCCCTCGCCGCAGATCGGGGGTACAACCAGGACACGGACATCTATGACGCGCCCGCAAGCGTGGTGGACACGAACGGGGACGGGCGCGTGAACTCCTGGGAGTACCAAGACGCCTTCGGCGCGGAGGACGCGCGGGACAACTTCTCCACCTTTGACCAGGACGGCGACGGGGCCATCACCCCGTATGAAGGCCGCCGGTAGGCACCGATACCCCTGGCCGTGTAGTCTGCTGCGGCCATGGACTCGTTCTCCGCCCCCGCCCTCACGGCCCACGCGACCTCGGCCACCTTCCTGACGCAAGAGGGGGCGCTGCGCGCGCTCAGCCACGCCCAGGCTCGAGAGCGGGCGCTGGACGTTGTGGTATGCCACGCCCCGGCCACAGCGGCCCGGCTGGGCCTGAAGGCCATACCGGGGGCCCTGGACGCCCTGGAGCTATACGCCTTCACCCGGCCCGCTGCGGCGTGCGTGCCCTCCCCCCTGGGCCTCGCGCGGGCCCTGGGCCTCTCCGCGCCAGAGGGCCCAGAAGACGGGACCATCACCCTGATGCGCGCGGCGCGGGCACTTGTCACCGAGGCCGCACAAGACCAAAGCGCCGTCTCTGTCGCCGCCGCCATGGGCGCGCGGTGGCCCTGGACGCGGCATATCTTGGCCGCAGCGGGCGCAGCGTATGACTCGGCCCTGCCCCCGGACCCCAGGGCCTTCGCGGCGTGGGAGGGCCTGCCGGACTGGGCTATGGCCCCGCCGCGCCCTGAGGGTGCGCCGCGCCCCCTGACAGAGCAGGAGGCTACGGAGGCCCTGGCACGGGCCCTGCCTCTGGGCGCGGAGGATCGGGAGGGGCAAAGGGACTATGCGGCCTTCATCGCGCGGGCCTTCGCCTCGCCGCGCTCAGACGGGGCCCCGCACCTCATCCTCGCGGAGGGGGCCACGGGCACGGGCAAGACCCTGGCCTACCTCGCCCCAGCGGCGGCCTGGGCCGAGCGGGCGGGGGAGCCCGTGTGGGTGTCCACCTATACCAAGAACTTGCAGAGGCAGATCGGCCACGCGCTGGAGGCCCTGTGGCCAGACCCTGCGGAGCGGGCCCGGCACGCGGCAACGCGCAAGGGACGGGAGAACACGCTGTGCCTCTTGTCGCTGGAGGAGTTGGCGGCAAGCCCGCGCCACGCCGTGGCCGCAGGGATCATGGCCCGCTGGGCCGCCGCCACGCCGGACGGAGACCTTTCTGGGGCCGCCTTCCCGGGGTGGCTGCCCGCGCTCCTGGGCTTTGCGGGGACCCTGGGCCTGTCGGACCGGCGGGGGGAGTGCATCTACACCGCGTGCCCGCACTACAAGAAGTGCTTCATAGAACGCAGCGCGCGGGCGGCGGAGGGGGCCCGGATTGTGGTGGCGAACCACGCCCTGACCATGGCCAAGGCCGCCCTGGCCCAGCCGGGGGAGAGCCTGCCCACGCGGTACATCTTTGACGAGGGGCACCACCTGTTTGACGCCGCGGACAGCGCCTTTGCGACTCGCGTGACGGGGCGGGAGATGGCAGACCTGCGCCGCTGGATACTGGGGCCGGAGGGAGGGGCCGTGCGCTCCCGCCGCAAGGGCCTCGCGCGGCGTGCGGAGGGCCTCGTGGAGGGGGATGAGGCGGCGGAAGAGGCCCTGCGCGCGGTGCTGCGCGCGGCGCGAGACCTGGCCGGGGCGGGCTGGTCCGAGCGCCTGGCGGCCCCCCGTGGGCCGGGGGAGGCGTTCCTGGCCGCGTGCGCGGCGCAGATTGCGGCCGCAGGGCCGCACCATGGGGCGGGTTTTGGGAAAGAGGCTCTGGCGCACCCCGCCCCCCCTGCTCTGGCCGAGGCCGCAGTCGCCCTGGCCGAGGCGTTCTCGGCGTTGGAAAAGCCCATGGTGCGCCTGGCCGCGCGCCTGCTGGCCCTGGGGCAGGCCCCGGACCTGGACCCAGACGACCGCGCGCGCACAGAGGCCCTGGCCCGCGCTCTGGCCTTCCGCGCGGAGCACCACCTGGCCCCCTGGCGCGTGGCTCTGGGCGCTCTGGACGGGTCCGGGTCGGAAGAGGCGTTCTGCGACATCCTGGTTGCCGAGCCCGAGCCGGGGGCAGACCTCGGTCTCGCCCGCCACTGGGTGGACCCCATGCGCCCCTTCGCCCGCGCCATCGACCCGCGTGCGGACGGCATCGCCCTCACCTCCGCCACACTCCGCGACGGCCGGGGCCTGGGGGCCTGGGGCATGGCCACCCTGCGCTCCGGCGCGGTCCACCTCGCCCACGGGCACGCCCGCACCGCCGCATTCCCCTCTCCGTTTGCCTATGTAGACTGCGCCCGCGTGTTTGTTGTCACGGACGTAGACCGGGCGGACTCCGGGGCCGTCGCGGGGGCCATGCGGGCCCTGTTTGAGGCCGCTGGCGGCGGCGCGCTGGGCCTGTTCACGGCCATATCGCGCCTCAAGGCCACGCGCGCGCGCATCGCCGCGCCGCTGGAGGCCGCCGGCCTGCCCCTATACGCCCAGCACGTGGACGAGATGGACGTCGGCACCCTGCTGGACCTGTTCCGGGCGGAGGAGGACTCGTGCCTCCTGGGCACGGACGCCGTGCGCGACGGGGTGGACGTTCCGGGCCGGGCGCTGCGCCTGTTGGTCATGGACCGCGTGCCGTGGCCCAGGCCCGGCCTGCTCCACAGGGCGCGGCGGGCGGCGTTCGGCGCGCGCGCGTGGGACGACGCCTCCACGCGCCTGCGCCTGACGCAGGCCTTCGGGCGCCTGGTGCGGCGGGAGGGCGACCGGGGGGTGTTCGTGCTGCTGGACCCGCGCCTGCCCAGCCGCCTGGCCGACGCCTTCCCCGAAGGGGTGGAGGTTAGGCGGCTGGGGCTTCAGGCTGTTCTTCGGGAGGTGGGGGGGTTTCTTCAGGAGGAGGTTTAGCACTCTGCGCATCCAAACGTGCGAGAAAATCTGCTAAATCTTCTCTGTCTGGGGAGTCCACACGTTGTTCGGGAATAGAGAGAGAGAGAGAGATTCTAGACATTGTACGTCCTCCTAGGGTTGCGATTTTTGAGGACCGATTGTGCGGAACAGACCATCAAAAAGCAACCAAAAAATGTGGCAAATGCCCCCTCGCGGGCGCTTTTTTTGGGCCGGCGCGCAGGCCTCACCCGGCCCACGCGCGGGCCGTTCCTTAGGCCGCCCCCCCGTGCTATGCGAGCCCTATGATCGCAGAACAGGCCGCCGTGGCGTGACGCATCTGAACTTTGCCCTGCTGTTGGCGCGGAGGGACGCGGCGGCGCTCTACGCTGCGGCGGAGGGTCTTGGGCCCATGGCCGACGCGTATTGCCTGCACCCTACGCGGGCCCTGGCCCATGTGACCCTGGCGCAGTTTGACGGCCTTGCGAAAGAGGCCGCCCAGGCCGCGCCGTTCCTTGGGGCGCGGGCGCGGGTGGAGAGCGCTGGACCCTATCTCTGGCCGGGGCGGGGCCGGCACACAGGTTTCACCTGGGCCGGGGTGGAGGTCGCGGCCACGCAGGAACTCCGCGCCCTGCGGGAAGGGGCGGTGGCGTTCCTGGCCGCCCACGGCGCAGAACTGCTCACGCCGGACCCTTGGGTCCCGCACATCACCCTGGCCCGCCTGGCCGCGCCGCCCTGGGTCAGCCCTGTTCCTGTGGCCCTGCCTGCGCATCTCCCCGCCGTGGTCGCCCTGGGCCGATCAGGGCCGGAGGGGCAGTTCCTTGGGCGGGCCACCCGTGCTATGAGGGGTCCATGATCGCCTTTTCTCTCCTCGCCCTGCCTGTTTCCGAGGTGGCCGAGCGCGCGGCGCTGGCGTGTGTCCCCTGGGTCGGCCGGGGTGCGGAGAAGCGCGCGGACGCGGCGGCGGTGGAGGCCATGCGCGCGGCGCTGAACGCCCTTCCCATGAAAGGCCGCGTGGTCATCGGAGAGGGGGAGCGCGACGAGGCCCCCATGCTCTACATCGGGGAGGAGGTCGGCACGGGCGCGGGCCCCGCGGTGGACATCGCCCTGGACCCGCTGGAGGGCACGACGCTCACGGCCCAGGCGCGGGCCGGGGCGCTGACCGTCTTGGCGCTGGCGCCACGGGGCGCGCTGCTCCACGCGCCGGACGTCTACATGGAAAAGCTGGCCGTGGGCCCGGCGGCGGCTGGGGCGTCGCTGGACCTGGGCGCGCCGGTGGAGGACACACTCCGCGCCGTTGCCGGTGCGGTGGGCAGGCCCGTGGAGGATCTTATGGTCTGCGTGCTGGACCGGGAGCGGCACGCGGGCCTGATGGCCGACATTCGCGCGGCCGGGGCGCGGCTCCAGCTCATCCAGGACGGGGACGTGGCCGCGGTCATCGCCTGCGCGCGGGGGGAGGTGGACGTGTATATGGGCACCGGCGGCGCGCCCGAGGGCGTGCTGGCGGCGGCGGCCCTGCGCTGCACCGGGGGGGCAATGCGCGGGCGCCTGGTGTTCCGCAACGAGGACGAGCGCGCCCGGGCCGCAAGAGCGGGAGTCACAGACCTCGCCCGCGTGTACACGGAGACCGATATGGCCTCTGGCGATGAGATCATCTTCGCCGCCACGGGCGTCACGGACGGGCCGCTGGTCCGGCGGGGGCAGACCCTGCTCCTGACCCTGTCCGGCGGCACCCCGGCCGGCCGGGTGCTTACCCCGGCCTGGAGCAGTTAGGGTAGAACGCGGCCCATGCGTGCGCTCCTCTTCCTGGTTGTCCTGGGCCTTGGGCTTTACTGGTACCTGGGCGGCATCGAGTCCCCACAATCCGTCATGACCACCCCAGCCCGCGCCGCCGGGGGGTGCCAGAGCCTGGTGGTCTACGCGGCCACCTGGTGCCCCGCGTGCGACCGCAAGCGTGCGGACCTGAACGCGCACAACGTGATCTTCACGGAGCACTTTGTGGACAAGAACGCGGCCAAGGACCGGGAATTCCGGCGCAAGGCCACCGCCGCACGCCGGCGCATCGCGTACCCCACGCTGGAGGTCGGGGGGGAGATTCTCCCCCACAACTACCGCGCCGCCGACCTCATCACCCACTTCAACGTCTGCCACCGTTAGGCACTTTTATCAAAGGCCAGTCCCCGCCCCTTTCTGGCCATTTTTGGCTGCACATTGCCCCGGCTTGCTTGCCATAGCCCCGCTATGGCGGCGCAAAACAGGACGATTTTCGCTCAAAAAATGCCTCAAAAGCCGGCGCGGTGCCCTTTGATAACAGCGCCTAGAGTGGTCGGTATCAGGAGGGTCAAAGGTGTCGTTCACCTGGGTCTGGCGTAGCGTGCCGCGCGAACAGGGCGGCCACGGCGGCGTAGACGTGGCGCTTGAAGGGCACGATGGTTTCCACGGCCTTTGCCAGGGAGACCCAGCGCCAGGCGTCAAACTCCGGCGGGTCGTGGTGACCAAGGTCCACGTCCGCGTCCGCGCCCGTGAAGCGCGCGGCGACCCAGACTTGCTCCTGACCCCGGTAGCGCCCGCCCCACAGGCGCGCGCGGATTTCCGGCGGAAGGTCATAGAGCAGGGGGGGGCCCTCGGCGACCTCAAGTATCTCCACGGAGGCCGGGCACACCCCGGTCTCCTCCACGACCTCGCGCAGAGCCGCCGCGCGGACGCTCTCCCCCGGCTCTATCCCCCCCTGGGGCATCTGCCAGGCCCCCGGAGCGTCCACGCGGTGGCCTATGAAGACCTCCCCCCGCTGGTTAAACAGGGCAATACCCACGCAGCGGCGGTAGACTCCCCTCTCAGGCATGGTTTTATGGCCCACCATCGGCGTACGTTGCTCCTGCGAGGGCCGAGGGCGGGACGAGAGCAAGGCCCGCGGCGGGCAGGCCGTCGGCCCACGACGCGACGCGGCCCACAACGCTGGGCCAGGGCGCGACCACAAGGAGGGCATGACCCCGGATGTGCGCCAGCTCTTCCACCTGGGCTAGCGCGGCGGGGACGTCCTGAGGATCTTGGGGTGCGAGGACCATGTCTGCCCTGACATAGGGCGCGTCCTGCATGCGGGCCAGGGCCGCGATGGGGTCTTCCTCCTCGGCCCCCTCTGCCCCAGGCGGGGCGATCTGGGCCAGGGCCAGGCCCCGTGTGAGCACCTCGCCCAGCGCGGCGCGGATGGCTGGGGCGTCGGCGGAGACCTCCCGGCGAAAAAAGCCAGCGACCCCGGCGTAGCCGCGGGCGGTGCCCAAGACGGCGCGCAGCGCCTGCGCCCCGGGGGCCACACCCATGGTCGCCGAGAGGGACAGGGGCCCTGCGTTTTCGGTCTCCCCCGACGAGAGGGGGAGGTGGAGCCAGACCTCCCGCCCCCCCTCACGCGCGCGCGCAGCCCAGGCATCGGCCCGCGCCGCGTAGGGGGAGAGAATGACCGCAGCCTCCGGGGGAAGGCTTTCCAAGACTCCAGCGCTCCCGCTCTCAGACAGGCCGAAGTCCGCGACCATAAGGGCAATGCGCCCCCGCCCGGCGGGCACCGCCGGTGCCGGGGCCCGGAAGGCCACAAAGGGCGTGCGCCCGTCTTCCGCCCGCTGAGGCAAGGCCCCCCCATAGAACGGAGACGCGTCCGCCGGGGCCGTCTGCACTGCGGGCTCTGCGCTTTCTACAGGGACAGTCAAGGCCGGCGCGGCATCCTGGAGAGCGCGCAGGTGCGCCGGACCCGCGATAAAGGCGTACACAGCCAGGCCAACGATCGCGGCAGCCACGAGGAGCAGCCCCTGAGCGAAGGCACCCATGTCCATGCTGAGGCGCGGCGGGGGTCGCATCATGGTGCCTTGCATAGCAAGGGCCAAGCAGTGTAGTAAAGCGCGAGCCCGCACCCGTAGCTCAGTGGATAGAGCGCCGCCCTCCGGAGGCGGAGGCCGCAGGTTCGAATCCTGCCGGGTGCGCCACATCCCCGTCCCGCACCATCCAAGAGAACGGCGGAAACATGGGGTTTTTAACTTCCTCCCCTTCTCGTAGTGTCCGGGGGCGTCCCCTGACAGCCGGGGGCATATGGGGGCACAATGTGGGGCATATACCCCCAGGCCCTGGAGATATGCCCCCATGCCCCTCCCAAACACCGCTTACAAGAACGCACAGCCCGGCGAAAAGCCCCATCGCCTGGCGGATGGCGCGAGGTGGCGTGCTCCTGGGCGCCGTCATAGCCCTGGTCAGGGCTGCAAGAACCGGGCCAATTGCCTATTGGGTGGCAGGCGCGTGCTCCGTGCCTTTGGGGTTCGCCAGGCCCAGCAGTGTATCCGGATTGGGCAAATAAGAACGCATATACTCTCTCGCTTCCTGTATCAGGACCCGCAGGCGCTCAGGACTAGGATCTGCCGCGTCCCGTCCAGCGACTCGCTCTGATTGACAAGACAAGAGCATTGGCACCAGCCATCGTCTTTCATGACTCCAGCCCGCAGACCAGATGCGCATATCTCCATCTTCAACAGGGCCTTCCATATAAAAACTTGTACAATCTGGCAGCCTCCTTTTATGCTCTGTATCGGCCCGATTTCTGGGTATCAACTGATTTATGCGCTCCAGGCGCATGACAAAGACACCAGACCTCTTAATTTGTGATATAGGCTCTATGTATGCATAAAAACCACTATCGTTTGTGTCGGGCTTCATTATAAAGGGCACATAAGACTCCTCATCCCAAGGAAGATTGTACCGCTCACTCTGAGGGTTAGAAACCGTGTATTTGGAGGGCATGTGAAAAGCTTCGCGGGCATCTGAGAAACGCACAACAGCGGCAGGGGTGCCGCATTCTTTCAGGGCCATACCTATGGTAGTGTTTTCACCGAACAAGCGAGAGAGAGAGAGACAGATGCCCATGGGGTTCTCCTTAAACTGGGGGTTGCGGCCTGGTAGTTTGACTATAGAAAATCACATAGCACAAGTCAAGACTTTTTTGCATGTTCGGCTATGAATTTCTCAATATACCTCAACGCGGCGGCGACAGTAGCGGCGCGGCCATACGGCTGTGCGGCCCCCCACCCAGCGCAAAGCCTTGGCTGTCCACGTGGCACGCGCAGAGGGCCGAGCGCCGGGCCGCGAACGTCATACGGCGGAACTCTCCCTCCTCCTCCACGGACAGCAGGCGCGCCAGGCCGAACGCGCGCCAAAAGGACTGTGCTTCAAAAAATCCAATCACCTCCATGATAGTACGCGGGGGTTAGTGCGCCCCTAACGCCTGTCTGTGCGGTGCCACCAAAATGGTGGCTAGGCGGCATCTGGGGGGTGGCCCAGCGGTAGCGGGGCGGTGTCTGGGCGGTAGCAGCGCGGTATCACGGCGGTGGCTGGGCGGTAGCGCGATTCGGGTGTGTTTTTGGGCGCGCGGGACCGGCTACGGATTTGAGTGTACACCATTTTTCCTCTGCTGGGCAAGGAAAAAAATCTGCGCCGCAGCACGGATTTGGCCGCCCCGCCGCCCTGGCCACTGGCCTCCGGGCGTGCTAACACGCGGCCATGCAAGACACATTGGACCGCCTATGGGCCGTGCTGGAATCCCGGAAAGCCGCCGCGCCGGAGGGGTCGTACGTGGCCAAGCTGTATGCGCGGGGCCCGGACTATATCGCGCAGAAGGTGGGCGAGGAGGCCGTGGAAACCGCCATTGAGGCCCTGCGCGCCGCGCGGGGGGAGGCCGGCGCGCGGCAGGCGTTCTTTGAGGAGTCCGCAGACCTGCTGTTCCACCTCTTGGCCCTGCTGGCCCGCCTGGACGCTGCGCCCGCCGATGTTCTTTCCGTCTTGGAGCGCCGCCTGGACGCCGGGGGGCATAAGGGCGAAGTGCCCTGACCCTCAAAATAAGGGTTTGCGTCCGCACCCCCAGCGGGGGTATAAGGGGTGCCCCGCACGAAAGCGGGGCCCTGCTAACCCATTATTTTTAAGGAGACAGACCCCCATGGCCACCGGCACAGTAAAATGGTTCAACACGACGAAAAAATTCGGCTTCATAGCCCCGGATGAGGGGGGCTCAGACGTCTTTGTCCACATCTCCGCGCTGGAAAAAGCCGGACTCTCACACCTGCAAGACGGGCAGAAAATCTCTTATGAGATAGCGATGAGCAAGGGCCGCAACGCGGCGACAAACCTCAAGCTCCTGAATGCAGATGGCTCTGAGGTCTCCGGCGGCACGGAGGAGGGGGAGGCCTAGCGCCTGGCCCTCACAGTCTTCACCCATCCGGCGTGTGCGGGGCATTACCCTGGCGCGGGCCATCCGGAAGACCCGGCCCGCCTGGACGCTGTTCTGGGCGCGCTGCCTGGGGACTTGTTCCCCAGAATCACCCCGGAGCCCGCGCAGGAGCCCGCCGCGCGCGCGGCGCATGACCCGGCCTATGTGGGTGCCCTGGCGCGCCATGGTCCGGGCCCCCTGGACCCTGATACACACATGAGCGCGGGGAGCTGGCGCGCGGCCCTCGCGGCCCTTGGCTGCGCCCTGGCCGGGGTGGACCACGTCCTGGCTGGGTGCGGCCCGGCCTTCTGCGCCGTCCGGCCGCCGGGGCACCACGCCACCCGCGCCCGCGCTATGGGCTTTTGCCTTCTGAGCACCGCCGCCTTGGCTGCCCTCTACGCCCTGGAGCGGGTGGATCGCGTGGCCGTCTTAGACTTTGACGTTCACCACGGCAACGGGACACAGGACATCCTGTGGGACGAGGCCCGCGCGGCCTATATCTCTACGCACCAGTGGCCCTTTTACCCCAGCACCGGGGCGGAAGGCGAGGTTGGCGCGCACGGGCAGGTGACCAACATCCCCCTGCCCGCCGGGACGGGGAGTCCAGCGTACCGCAGAGCGTTTTTGGACCGGGTCCTGCCCGCGCTCCGGGCCGCAGCGCCGGGCCTGCTGATTGTCTCGGCAGGGTTTGACGCGCACGCGGACGACCCTCTGGGCGGGCTGGCCCTGACGACGCAGGACTTCGGCTGGATTGGGGCGCAGATAGGGGCCCTGCCGACCCTGAGCCTCCTGGAGGGGGGGTACAACCACACCGCCCTGGCCGCCAGCGTGCGGGCCTATGCCGAGGGCCTGAAGGGCGGGGGCCTGTAGTTCCGCAAAAGGTCCTCATACGCGCCGCGCGCGGCGTCTAGTGCCTCTGCCGTTAAGGCCGACACCACCACGACCAGGAAATACACATTACCGTCCCCATCGTGGTCCAGGGCATACGCCACATACTCAAAAGGGTTCGCGCCCGCACCCGGTGTGCGCAAGGCAAAGACACGGAAGAGGCCCAGGGAGGGCACCTCCTCCGCTTGCGCATCCGGGTTTTTGTCGCGCCAACGGGCGATCTCATCGGCGATCAGCGCATCCAGGGATTTGTCCTCGGCGTTCCAGGTGACTGTGGCATAGATCACCGCTGGGGCACTGTCAAAACTCTCCCCCTCAGGCAGGAAGAGCTGCATCTCCCGCGCACGTCCTGGCCCAGGATCACCGGAGACCCAGCCCTCAGGCGGGGCGAGGGGGGCCCGGAAATATGGACAGAGGCCGTGCTCGCAGACCTCCATGTATTTCGTGATCTGGGCCACTGCAGGCAGGGAGCAGAACGCCAGGAGAAGCACAAAAGTCAGGCAGCGCATTGGTCAATGCATACCGCCCTCACGCAATTTTGTATAGCGCGCCGCCCTGGCCGCCAGCGCGCGGGCCTATGCCGAGGGCCTTGCGGGCGCAGCGCGGGGCGCCTAAGACTCTGGGCCATGTTCCCTCTCGCCCGCCGGGCCCTGGCCCTCCTCCCTTTGCCCTTGGTCCGGGCCCTGGTCCGGGGCTGGACCGTTGCGGTCGCCCAGGGCGCGCCAGAGGTCTTCGCCCGCCTGGGCCCCGGCGCGGGCAAGCGCTTTCTGATAGAGCCCACAGATGCGCCGTTCGCCTTTGTGCTCACCCCGGACCCGGCGGGTACGGCCCTGGAGGCCCACCGCCGCCCCGTGCCGGCCTGCGCCGCCTGGGACGCGCGCATCGCCGGGCCCCTCTCGGCCCTCTTGGCCCTGGTGGACGGGCGGGCGGACGCAGACGCGCAGTTCTTCCGGCGGGAGGTCTGCGTGGAGGGGGACGTGGAAGCCGCGACCTGCCTGCGCTCCGCCCTGGACGACCTGGAGCCCAGCGCGGCGGAGCGCATCGCAAGCCTCTATGGCCCTCCAGGCCGGGCCGCGCTGGCGGGACTGCGGAGGTGGGGTGAGGGGGCATAACCCCCAAAAGACCATAGCGGCTTGCACCCTGGCAGACATGTGCGCCGGGCTCCTATGGCGGCACCTCCTGCCCGTCCCAGGCAAAGCACCGGCCCGTGTCGGCAGGCGTCAGGCCATCCAGCACATCCAGCAGGGCCGCCGCAGCTGCATCCGGCGTGCGCAGGCCCCCGTCCGGCACCGCCCCCTGGAACGGCCGGGACAGGGGGCTGTCCACCGTGCCGGGGTGCAGGCCCACGATGATCGCCCCCGGGTTGCGCCGCGCGGCCTCTATGCTCGCGGTTTTGAGCACCATGTTCAGCGCGGCCTTGGACGCGCGATAGGCGTACCACCCGCCCAGGCGGTTGTCTGAGATGCTGCCCACACGGGCTGACAGGGCCGCGAAGACCGCCCGCCGCCCCCGGGCCAGCCGGGGCACGAAGTGCTTGGCCGCCAGGGCGGGCGCAACCGTGTTTGCCGCCAGCACCCGCGCCAGCGCCGGGCCCGATATGTCGCGCAGGGCCTTCTCGGGCCGCAGGCCCGGCCCGTGCAGAATGCCCGTGGCGACGATCACCAGGCCCCAGGCCTCTGCCATTCCCGCAGCCCGTGCCATGGCGTCCTCATCCACGTAGTCCGCAAGGCTGTGGTGCGCTGCGCCCGCGACCGGGGACCCTGGCACACGCCGGGCGAAGGCGTGGAGCGCCGCGCCCGGGTATCGCCCGGCCAGCGCGCGGGTCAAGGCCCCGCCTATCGCCCCCCCCGCGCCGATGACCGCAATCGCCCCGTCCATGACCGCGCACCTTACGGGCCGTGCCGGAGCACGGGCAACCCCGCTGCGCGCATCGCGCATATGTTGCGCGCCCGGCAGGAGCCTGAAGCGCCCAGGCGCTGGCGCATAAGCGCAGGCGGCCCCTGACGGCGCGGGGCGACTCTGGGGACGCGCCGACTTGCGTGCCCCCGCCATCCGCGCTAAGACTCCGGGCATGCGCAGGGTTGCTGTCACCGGGATGGGGGTCGTGTCGTGCATCGGCAACGACCTGGCGTCTGTGGCCGAGTCTCTCAAGGCTGGGCGCAGCGGGATCACGGCCGCGCCGGAGTACGCGCAGCTAGGCTTTCGCTCCCAGGTCTGGGGCCGGCCAGAGGCGGACACCGCCGCCATAGACAAGAGGCTCTTGCGCTTCATGGGCGACGGCGCGGCGTGGGCCTACCTGGCCGCTCTGGAGGCCATTGAGAACGCGGGGCTCTCCGCCACAGAGGTGGCCAGCCCAAAGACCGCCCTCATCGCGGGCTCCGGCGGGCCGTCCACAGCCGCCCAGGTCGCCGCCGCCGACACTGCGCGGGAAAAAGGCCCCCGCCGTGTGGGGCCCTTCGCGGTGCCAAAGTGCATGTGCTCCACCCTGTCCGCGAACCTGGCAACGGCCCTTAAGATTCAGGGGCCCAGCTACTCCATCTCCAGCGCGTGCGCGACCTCAGGCCACTGCATCGCCAACGCGGCGGACCTGGTGCGTCTGGGCCGGGCCGATGTCGCCCTCGCTGGCGGGGGGGAGGAGCTGGACTGGGCCCTGTCCGTCCTGTTCGACGCCATGGGGGCCCTCTCGTGCGGGTACAACGACCGGCCCGCCGCCGCGAGCCGCCCCTACGACGCCAACCGCGACGGCTTCGTCATCGCCGGGGGCGCGGGGATGCTGGTCCTGGAGGACATGGACCGCGCCCGGGCCCGCGGCGCGCGCGTTTATGCGGAGCTTTTGGGCCACGGGGCCACCTCGGACGGCGCGGACATGGTCGCCCCCAGCGGGGAGGGCGCGGTGCGCTGCATGCGCCAGGCCCTTTCCGGGATAGACCCCGCCCGCGTCACCTACATCAACACCCACGGGACCTCCACCCCCGCCGGGGACATCACGGAACTCACCGCCATCAAAGAGGTTTTTGGCGAGCGCGTGCCCCCCCTGTCCTCCACAAAGTCCCTGACGGGCCACTCCCTGGGCGCGACGAGTGCGCAGGAGGCCGTGTTCAGCATCCTGATGATGACCGAGGGCTTTATATCCCCCTCCGTGGGAATCGAGACCCTGGACGACGGCGCGGCGGGTGCGCCAATCGTGACCGAGCGGCGCGACGGCGTGGCGCACGACGTGGTGCTGTCCAACTCCTTCGGCTTCGGCGGGACGAACTGTACCCTCGCGTTTGGGAGGGGTGAGGGATGAGCACCTGGGTTGACTTGTTTATCGTAGGCGCTCCGTCTGCCAGCATTGTTATTGTTGGGATCGTGTGCGGGACGTTTCTACATATTTTGAAGTGCCACCCGGAGTGGGTGAAAAGAATACTGGGCTTTTGCCAAAAGCACGGCGTGAAGCTGGAGGGCAAGTTCGGTAGTGCCGCCCTGTCTTTAAGTATGGAGAAGATGAGCGCCATGGGGCAGGGCGACTCCCCCGATGCGCCCAAACAGACGCTGGAGGAGTTAAAGAAGGCCGCCGAAAAGGGGGACGCCAAGGCGCAGTATAATCTGGCCGAGATGTATTATAGGGGGCAGGGTGTGGAGCAGGACTATGCGCAGGGTGCCCACTGGTTCCGCAAGGCGGCGGAGCAGGGACTGGCTGGGGCGCAGGGCATTTTGGGCTGTATATATGCATTGGGTCGAGGCGTGCCGCAGGACTTCGTCCAGGCTTATGCATGGCTCAATCTGGCTGCAGCGGGTAAAGGGGGGGCTGCTAAGGATGCTGCAGAATGGAAAGACGAGTTTGCAGAACATAGAGACGGGTTTGCAGAGATGTTGGATACAGAACACTTGCTAGAAGCCCAGGCCCTATCCCGGACTTTGGCAGAGCGCATCAAAAAGGAGAAAGCCGATAGTGACTAACACACCCCCCCTCATGGCCGGGCGGCGCGGCCTCATCATGGGCGTAGCGAACGAGCGGTCCATCGCCTGGGGTATTGCGGAGTTCCTGCACCGCCACGGGGCCGAACTCGCCTTCACCTACCAGGGTGAGGCCTTCGGCAAGCGCGTGAAGCCCCTGGCCGAATCGGTGGGCTCCGCCCTCGTCCTGGACTGCGACGTCTCGCAGGAGGCCGACCTGGACGCGGCCTTCACGGCCATAGACAAAGAGTGGGGCGGCCTGGACTTTGTCGTGCACGCTATCGCGTACTCCAACAAAGAGGAACTCGCGGGCCGGTACGTGGACACCACCCTGGACAACTTCCTGACGACCATGCACATCTCGTGCTACTCCTTCACCTCCGTCATGCGCCGGGCCCGGGCCCTCATGCGCCCCGGGGCCACCGCCTTGACCCTGACCTACTACGGCGCGGAGAAGGTCATGCCGTCTTACAACGTGATGGGTGTGGCCAAGGCCGCGCTGGAGTCCTCCGTCCGGTACCTGGCGGCAGACCTGGGGCCGGATGGGGTGCGCGTGAACGCCATCTCCGCCGGGCCCATGAAGACCCTGGCCGGCGCGGTCATCGGTGGCGCGCGCAAGACGTACAAATACACCATCGGCGCGAGTCCCCTGCGGGAGGCCGTCACGCTGGACGACATCGGCGGCGCGGCGCTCTACCTCCTCTCGCCCCTGTCCGGCTCCGTCACGGGGGAGGTCCTCATGGTCGACGGCGGCTTCCACGCCGTGGGCATGCCCACGCACGAGGCGCTGAAGGCATGGACGTCCTGACCTGCCCAGAGTGCGGCGCGCGCTTCGCTGCCCCTCCCGGTGCACTGGGGCGCAACGTCCGGTGCGGGGCCTGCGGACACGTCTGGCGCGCGGGTGGCGGGGAGGAGAGCGGCATCCCCGAGGGTATCCGCCCCCGGCCAGAGACTCCGCTTCGCCGCCCTTCCCCGGCCACCGCGCCTCGCCGCCCCTTAACGCCACGCCTGGTCGGGTATGCCGGAGCCGCGGCTCTGGCCGCCGCCGTGCTCTTGGCCCTGTTCTTGGCGCGCGGCCCCGTTGCTGAGGCCTGGCCCCAGGCGCGGTCGGCGTACGCCCTGTTCCGGGCAGAGCCGCCGGCCCCAGCCCAGTCTCTGGCGTTTGACCGCGTCACCGCCCAGGCACAGGGTGGGCGCATTGCCCTGGCTGGCACCATCCTGAACCTTGCGGACCAGGGCCAGCGCTTGCCCCGTGTGGAGGCCGTCTTGCGCGACGCGACGGGGGCGGAGCACGGGCGGTGGGTCGTGCCTCTGGAGGCCACCGCTGTGGACGCCCAGGGGCAGGTACCCATGGAGGCTCGATTGTCCGTGGAGAGAGCCCTGCCGGGCGCACCGGCACTCACACTAAAGTTTGTGCTGTTTTAAAGCGCGTCATCCCGGCGAATGCCGAGATCGGGGAGTCTGGAGAACGGACCTGGCCCCGGCTCTTGCGCCGGAGCGACACGTCATTGCAAGAAAGGCGTCATGTTTCCCATCGTCCTGGACCCCGCGAAAGTGCGCATCCTCCTGGCGGGGCAGGGGCCCCTTTTGGACAAGCGGCGCAAGGGCCTGGAGGCCGCAGGGGCCCGGCCTGTTGTGGTCAAAACCCCCACAGAGGCCCAAATCCGGGCCGCGCAGGTTGTCTTTGTGGCGGGCCTGGACGACGCAGAGAACAGCCGCATCGCCAACGCCGCCCGCGCGGCCGGGGCCCTGGTGAATGTGGAGGATGTTCTCCCCCTGTGCGACTTCCACACTCCCGCCATTGTCCGCCGGGGCGGCCTGCTCCTGTCCATTTCCACCGGCGGGCGGAGCCCCGCCCTGGCCAAGATGCTGCGGGAGTTCCTGGAGGCCGTCCTGCCCCCTGTGTGGGCCGAGAGGCTGGAGCGGCTGGGCACCCTGCGGGACGATATGCGCGCGCGCGGTGCCGGGTTCGCCGAGATATCCACGGAAACGACACGCGTGGTGGAGGGGAACGCATGGCTGTGCACGCAGTGCAGAGCCCAGTTGCCTGTTGATCGGAACAGTTAAATCGTGCCCAAAAAAACGCTTGCCTTGAAGCGTCTTTGCCTTAAAACACTGTGTTCCATGGCGTGTCCCACCCTTTGGCTTTTTATAGACAGGGACAGGACGCTGTACCCCTCTAGAGGGATTACAGCTCACCCGCAGAGCAAATTCACTGAGGCTCTCTACCCGGAGGCTAACGCGATTCTGGACTGGGCGACCACACTGCGCGAAGACGCAACCATTGATCTGCGCATAGCCCTGATGACAAGCGGATCGCCCAAGTCAGCGTGGCGCTTCGTAGAAGAAAAAGGACTGAGGTGTACTTTCGAGGGCGCCTTGCCCACGGCGACGGGCCCAAAGGGCGCTTGGCATGCAGCGTGCCTATGGGGCCTCCGTTGTCCTAAGGCGCGCAAAGCGGGTGTTTTGGCCTTTGGCGATCCGGACTACAACAGATCCGAAGGCTTGCTTGGTAAAGCGCGCCTCATGGCGCACCTCATCGCCATGGGCGTGCCCCCCGCGCATATATGTATTGTGGACGACAATCCCAAAGATTTTGAGGGAAAACAGGCCGGGGCCCGTGTTCTGGTGCCTGAGTGGGGGGCGGGGCGTAGAACGGGCCTCGGATTTCTTTCACAGGAAGCTTGCTTGCAAATTCTGAACGCTGTCCCCGTTGATAGGGCCCAGGACGCTATCTGGCACTTGGAAAAATGGATTTCCGCGACGCGCACTCTGGAACTGGCACCGGCACCCGCCGCATAGGTCGCAACGTGTGCGCCGGATTAGCCTTGCGGTGGGCCCTCCGCGCGTGCCAGATAGAGGCTTATGCACCTAGACGCCCAAATAGCCGATCTGGCCGCCCGCTATGGCGCGCTGGACGGTGCGGACCTGCTGCGGGCCGTGATACACGAGGCCTTCCCGGGGCGGATTGCGGTGGTGTCCTCTTTCGGCGCGGAGGCCGCCCTGGGCCTGGCCATGGTGGCGGAGGTGGACCCGGCCACGCCGGTTATCTTCCTGAACACGCGCAAACACTTCCCGGAAACCCTGGCATACCGCGACGCCCTTATCGCCCGCCTGGGCCTGACGGATGTGCGCAGCGTGGAGCCTGACCCCAGCGCTATCGCGGGCGCGGACCCTGACGGGCTTTTGTGGCAGCGCAACCCGGACGCGTGCTGCTATCTCCGCAAGGTGGTGCCTTTGGAGGAATCGCTCCACGGCTTTGCCGCCTGGGTGACGGGGCGCAAGCGGGTCCACGGCGGGTCGCGGACCGCCCTGCCCACGCTGGAGCACGACGGGCGGCGCGTCAAAATTAACCCCTTCGCGCGGTGGAGCCAATCCCAGATAGACCACGCGTGGCAGGCCCGCGACTTGCCCGAACACCCCATGATTCCCTTCGGCTACACATCTGTCGGCTGCATGCCCTGCACGCGCGAGCCCGTGCCCGGCGGGGGGCGGCGGTCCGGGCGCTGGGCGGAGTTCGGTAAGACCGAGTGCGGCATCCACGGCCAGACCTGGGACGGCGGCAGTGGCGGGGGGATATAAAGGCGCTTGCGCGTTTCGGGGGTCTATGGGGCGGGCCTTTATCTCGGGCGCTCTGCCGTGCGATAAGGGGCCCTTATGGCTGAGTCTCCCAGCGCTGCGGATCTCTTGACATTCTGCCGGTCCGTGGCGGCCCCCCTTGTGGCCGCCGCAGCCGGCGAGGATGGCGCGGAGAAGGCTGCGCAGGCTACGGCAGCACTCCTCGCGCGGACGGCGACTGCGGGGGTGGATATAGGCCGCCTCTTGGGGGGAGATGCAGAGAAGGACGGTGGGCGGCTGGCCCTTGCGGCTCTCGCAGCCCCCCTGGTGGCCGGGCTGTACGAGAAGGGCGCGCACACCGTGCCGGACGAGGCCGCAATGGCCAAGGTGGTGGAGTCCATGAGGGCGGTAGCGGCGTTTGCCCAGGGCTTCGGGGACATACAGGTCTCCACGCCGGAGGGCCCTGTGGCGACCCTCGCAGCGCTTGCCCCTGTGGTCGGTGCCGTGGCAGCGGACCCTTTGGGGGCGGAGCCAGAGGCCCTGGTGAAGGACCTGGCCGAGAAGTTGCGCGCGCAGGCGGAGGCCCTGTCCGCCGCTCTGGGCGCGGGGGATGAGGCCGCGCTTCTGCCGGCGCTGGCCCCGCTTTACGTTGCGTGCCACCGGGAGGCAAAGGACCCCGAGGGGGCCTGGGCTGCATTCGCAGAGCGGGCCGCGATGCTGGAGGTCTTGGCCAAGTCCATGGCTGCGCCGCCTGTAAAGACGGGGGGAGACAAGGCCCCCCCCGCACTGGCCAAAGAGGACAAGACGGAGGGTGCGCCCGCGCCGCCGCCCATCCGCCGCTCCCCCGCTGCGCCCGGCGGGCCAGGCGTGGAGGCTCCGAAAACAGACGCCCCGGCGGAGGCAGCCAAAGAGCGCACCAAAGGCCCCCCCGGCGGCAACCCCATGGCTTTCTTCAAAAAGAAGAAAAAGGAGGAGGGTGAGGAGGAGTAAGCGCCCAGGTAGGGTGGCACGGCCCTTGCAAGCCACAGGCACCATGCGGTTTTACGCCCTCCTTTTGGCGTTTGTCCTGGCCCTTGCGGCCCCCCCGGCCGGGGCCTACACCGCGCGCATCAAGGACATCGTGGACATTGAGGGCGTGCGCAAGAACCAACTCGTGGGCTATGGCCTGGTCGTGGGCCTGAACGGCACGGGGGACTCTCTGGGCAACGCGCCGTTTACGGAGCAGAGCCTCATCGCCATGCTGGAGCGCCTGGGGGTGAACATACGGGGGCAGAACCTGAACACCGGGAACGTGGCTGCGGTGATGGTGACGGCGGCCCTCCCACCCTTCGCGGGGCAGGGGACCACCATAGACGTCAATGTCTCTGCTCTTGGCGACGCCTCGTCCCTCCAGGGGGGGACCCTCCTTGTGACGCCACTACTGGCCGCAGACGGGCAGGCCTACGCCGTGGCGCAAGGGGCTGTGAACATCGCGGGCTTCACGGCGGGGGGCGCGGCGGAGGAGGTGACCCAGAACACCCCCACGGCCGGGCGCGTCCCCGGAGGGGGGACGGTGGAGAAGGAGATCGCCTTCACCCTGGCGGACCTGCCCCAGGTGCGCCTGTCCCTCAAAAACCCGGACTTCACCACCGCCCGGCGCATCGCGGACGCCGTCAACGCCTATGCCGGCCGGGACTTGGCCGTGGCGGAGAACGGGACCTCCGTGCGCCTGTCCGCCGCACCAGACCAAAGCATCGTGGAGACCATCACAGATATAGAGCAGCTCCCCGTGCGCCCGGACCAGGTGGCCCGCGTGGTGATATCAGAGCGATCGGGCGTCATCGTCATGGGCGCGAATGTGCGCATTTCCGAGGTCGCCATCGCGCAGGGGAACCTGACGATTAAGGTCACCGAAACGCCCGAGGCCTCACAGCCGGAGGTCTATGCCTCTGATTCCTTTGTGCAAAGCGGGGCCGAGACCGTGGTGTTGGAGCGCACGGACGTGGAGGTAAACCAAGGCCCGGACACCAAACTCGCCGTGCTGGACGGGGGCGTGACCCTCCAGGACCTTGTGACGGGCCTGAACCGCCTGGGGATGCAGCCCCGGGACATTATCACAATCCTCCAGGCCATCAAGGCCGCCGGGGCGCTGCAGGCGGAAATTGAGGTGCTGTAGCCCCGCTGCGCCGCAGATTTTTTCCTTGACCTCTAGAGGAAAAATGGTGTATACTCAAACCCGTAGACGGCCCCAGCGCGCCCAAAACACACCCGAATCGCGCCACCGCCCCGCTACCGCCCCGCCACCGCTCAGATACCGCGCTGATACCGCTGCGCTACCGCCCAGATACCGCTCAGCCACCATTTTGCCACCGGACTCTGCCCCGATATCCTGGCCGCAGTGGGGCGTGAAGGCGGCTTGGCACGCTTTGTGCTGTGCTCTCAGGCATGGACGCGCTTTCCGCCGCCGTGCTGCCTGCAAAGCCCCTCGCCCCCGCGCGCGCAGCGGAGATGGACGCCGTCGCGCAGGATTTTGAGGCCGTGTTCATCGCGGAGATGTTCAAGCCCATGTTCGCGGGCCTGAGTACGGACCCCCCCTTCGGCGGCGGGCGGGGGGAGGAGGTCTGGCGCTCCCTGATGGTGCAGGAGTACGGCAAGGCCATCGCCGCGCGGGGCGGCCTGGGCCTGGCCGACGCGGTCAAGGCCGAGATGCTCCGGATGCAGGGCGCGGAGTGAGGGCTACAGGCGCATGGCGTCTGCCAGGATGTCCCGCGCGAGGGGTGCGGCGGTGCGCCCGCCGCTGATCCCGTGCTCCACCACCACGCAGCAGGCATAACGCGGCGCGGCGACGGGCGCGTAGCCCACGAACAGGGCGTGGTGCCGCCGGGCCCAGACCAGGTCTTCGTTTTTGATCCCGGCATCCCTTTGCGCCTGCGTGATGCGCCGGACCTGTGCTGTGCCGGTCTTCCCGGCTATCTGCCACCCCGCCCCGGCGGGTGCGGCGGACGCCCGGCCTGTGCCCAGAGGCCCGGTCATCACGGCCCGCATCCCTGTCTTGACCAAGGCCAGGTGCCCAGCGTCCAACCCCAGCGGTTCCGGGGCAGACCTGGGGGCAGCGCGCGCGCCCACAGACTCCACAAGGAAAGGCCGGACGCGAGAGCCAGAGGCCAGGCGCGCGGTCATCACGGCGAGTTGCAACGGCGTGGCCTGGAGATAGCCCTGGCCTATGGCCGCAATGACGGTCTCCCCCCCATGCCAGACTTTGTCCCGCCTGCGCGCCGCCTTCCAGGCCTTGTCGGGCACGAGGCCGGCCTTCTCCTCCGGCAGGCCAAGGCTCGGCGAGGCCCCCAGGCCGAGGCGTCGGGCCATGGCGGCTATGGCGTCTATGCCTGTATCCAGCCCCACCTGGTAGAAAAATGTGTCGCACGACTGGGTTAGGGCCCCCACCACGTCCAAACTCCCGTGCCCTCCGTGGTTCCAGCAGTGGAAGCGGTGGCCGCCGTAGTCAAAGTGGCCGGGGCAAAGGACCTGCGTGGGGGCTGCCATCGTTCCGGCCTCCAGGGCGGCCAGGGCCGTCACCATCTTAAATGTGGACGCGGGGGGATACAGTCCGCCCACGGCCTTGTCCGTCAGGGGAAGGCCAGGGTCAGAGAGCAGGCCCTCCCATTCCTCTGCCGATAGGCCGCGCACGAAGGCGTTGGGGTCATACGCCGGGTGGGAGACCAAGGCGCGGACTGCGCCTGTGGGAATGTCCAAGACCACGGCGCTTGCGCTCCGCTCCCGCGCGAGGTGCCCAGCAACGGCGGACTGGAGTCCGGCATGGAGGGTCAGCCGGACTGTGGCCCCCAGCGCGGGCGGGCGGCGGGATAGCTCCCGCACACGGCGGCCCCGGGCGTTTATTTCCACCTCCGCCGCGCCGGCCTTGCCGCGCAGGGCGTCCTCCAGTGCCCGCTCCAGGCCCGCCTTGCCGATCTTGAACCCCGGCACGGACAGGATGGGCCGGGCCTCCGGGGCTTGCAGGTCCTTGCGGCTCACCGCGCCGACATAGCCCAGGGGGTGTGCAGCGGCGGGCCCTAGAGGGTAGCGGCGGATGTGGCGGGTCTCCACGGACAGGCCGGGCAGGTCCGGCAGGCGGACGGAGACGGCGGCGACCTCTGGCCAGGTGAGGTGCTCCTTGACCTCAACGGGGATAAAGCCCGGCCCCCGCCCGGCCCTGCGCAGGGCGGTTTCTATAGCCTCGTCAGGCAGGTTGATAACCCTCTGGAGCCGGCGCAAAATGCCCTCTAGGTCGTGCGCTTCCTCTGGTGTGGCCAGGAGGGCGAAGGCCCGCTCCCCCTTGGCCAGAGGTGCGCCGGTGATGTCCACAATCTCCCCCCGCGCGGGCGGGAGGATCTGTAGGTCAATACGGTTCTCGTCGGCAAGGGTCTTGTAGCGCGGGCCTTCCACGACCTGCAGCCAGGCCAGGCGACCCCCGAGGAGGGCCAGGAGGGCGGCCTGCCCAGCGCCCAGGAGGACCGCGCGGCGGGTAAAGATTTTGTCCATGGGGGTGGCACGCTTCACGGCGGGGGCATCCTAACCCCCGGTGCCCGAGTCTGTCATCACGAGGCGTCGCGGACGCAGCCCTGGCCCTCTACATAGCGGCAGTTTACGTTGGCGCAGCCCTGGCCGTCGTGCTGCCTGTCCCCCTTCGGGCCATAGACGGCGAAGACGGTTTGGACGGCAAAGCACGGCGCGCCCGGGCCTATCTCCAAATGAGGGTCCGCCGTGGCCACCTCTCCTTTTGCCCTGAGCTGCTTCCTTGCTTTCTGAAAATCCTCAAAATCACAGGCTTTTTTCACCCCGCAGGGAAGGCTCCCGGCGGCCTGCATGGCAGTAAGGCCGCTCAGAGAAAAGTTCGACAGGGGAAGGTCGCGACCCGCGCACTTGGTCATACCCTGCAGGGCGCTGATCGCGGTGCACACAGAGCCGCCCAGGCCCGGGAGAGAGAACGCACCGCCAGAGAGCTGGCTTATAAAGTCGCCTATATTGCCCAATGTGTCCTGAACGAACTTTTCGCCTTCTTGCTTGCTGAAGATGGATGTTACGTCCTTAAAGGTGTCCGGGATGCCTTCTCCGCACATCAAATCCATAAGGCTTGGCCCCTCTAACATGGCGTTGACCTGCTGAGTCATGGCCTCGGCGCGGCATGCCCCTTCCATTGTGTATGTGTTTATAGCGTCCACGGACACAGCCCAGGCGGGCAGGGCGCACAGCCCAAAGATCACCAAAGCCAAAGAAAGCCGCAGCATGGCCCAAGCCTACCATGCCCGGCCCCGGCGCGCTAGCCAGAGACGAGGTGGAGGGGCGTCTTTGACCGGCGGTGGGCCTTCACAAACTTTGCAAGGTCTTCCTCGGGCATTGGGCGGGCATACAAAAAGCCCTGCACCGCGTCACACCCCTCGTTCAGCAAAAACGACTCCTGTTCCGCCGTTTCCACACCCTCGGCCACGACCTCAAGCCCCAGGAAGTGTCCCAGGCCCACGATGGTCCGTGCTATGGCGGCGTCGTCCGTGTCTGTTAGGGCGTTTTTGATGAAAGACCTGTCAATCTTCAAACGGTCTATGGGGAACTGGCGCAGGTAGGACAGGGAGGAGTAGCCCGTGCCGAAGTCATCGATGGCCAGGTCCACCCCCAAGGCATGGAGGTGGCGGAGGGTGTCTATGGTGTGCTCCACATCCTCCATAAACAGGCTCTCGGTCACCTCAAGCTCCAGCCAGCGCGCCTCCAGCCCAGAGGAGGCCAGGGCCCGCTCCACCACCTCGCATAGGTCTGACTGCATGAATTGCGCAGGAGAGACGTTCACCGCCACGCGCAAGGCGAGGCCATGCTTGTCACGCCAGGCCACGGCGGCCTCGCAGGCCCGGCGCAAGACCCACTCTCCGATAGGAAGGATGAGGCCGGAGTTTTCCGCAACGGGGATAAAGTCTCCCGGGGGAATGAAGCGCCCCCCCTCTGCGCTTGCGTCAGGTTTCCACCAGCGGATAAGGGCCTCTGTCCCCGTCACCATCCCTGTGGTCAGGGAGAGCTGGGGCTGAAAGTGGAGGCTCAACTCGCCGTGCTCTAGGGAGGCCCGTAGGTCCCGCAAGGTCTGAAAACGGTACTGGATGGCGCGGTCAAAGTCATGGGAGTACTCCCGCACTGCGTCCCGCCCGACCTCCTTGGCCTTGTTCAAGGCGATGTCCGCATTTTTCAAAAGCTGGTCTGGGCGCACCCCGTCATCCGGGAACGTTGCCACGCCCACAGAGGCCCGGACTTGGAACTCTTCTCCCAGGACGGTGACGGGTGTGCTGCGAATGGCGTCAGCGACCCGGTTCGCGACATCGCGCGCGCTGGTTATTGTTCCAGTTATGGCCATCATCACTGCGAACTCGTCCTCCCCTATGCGGGCGACCAGGGCCTGGGGCGGCAGAGTCATGCGCAGGCGGCGGGCCAGGGCGCGGAGAATCGCGTCCCCCACTTCGTGGCCCATGGAGTCGTTGATGTCCTTGAAGTGGTCAACGTCCAGGGCGATGACCGCCAAGCGCGGGTGCGCACGCCCGGCGGCTGTGTCTTCCAGCTCCAGTCCTGCCCTGGCTTGCTCCTCTAGAGTCTTGAGGAACAGAGTCCGGTTCGGCAGGCCGGTGAGGGCGTCGTAATAGGCCAGGCGCTGGATCTGTCCCTCGGCTGCATCCTTGACCCGGCGGAGATTGACAGCGTTCTGCGCCAGAAGCGTATGGGCCACAGCGATGGCTTGGCCCAGTTCGTCCGTGTGCCGGAAGGGGGAGGCACGGGGCCGGGGGTCGTCTGGGTCATGCACCCCGCGCAGCAGTTCATCCCGCAGGAAGGCCGTAGGCTCCAATATCCAGTGGTTGAGGGCCCAGGCGACCATGCTTGCTACTGCCCCGGACAAGACCAAAGCCACGACTCCTGCGCTGAGGAGGGCCGGGAGGGAGAGGCTGGCAGAAGGCCGCAGCACGAAAAGGAAGAAGACGCCCTCAGCCAAGAGGGTTGCGCAGAAGATGAAGAGCGCAAAGCGCAGGCCAGCCCGAGCCCGCCAGATGAGACCAAAGCGCGCGCAAAGGGCCCCCGGCCATGTGCGGGCCTGGGTCCGGTCTTTGGGCTTATTGCCTTGGGTCTCCATGGGTGCGGCACCTCCCCCCATCGTGGCGTGAGGCCCGGATCGGGCATGCGAGGCACAGGTGCGTGCGTGCGCCGACTCCGAACAACACAACTATAAGCGTAGAAGGGAAAGATTGCCAAATCCTTTACGGCGGCGCAGCATAAAACGCGGACCTAGAGGTAGGACCGCACCAGCGCTATTACCCGCCCCTGTATGGCGAGTGGGGCTATAGCCCGTGCCACGGTGCGCCCACCACCCGCAACCGCCGCGTGTGGGCCCGTATAGCTAGAAGTGTGCTGTGCTATGTTGGCCGCACCGCCGCTTCCCAAGACCACCACAGGGGCTCCGTCGGGGGCCGCGTCGCACCGCTGCACGATGACCGTGTCCCCCGGCATGATGCCAGTGGTGGATGGAGCTCTTCCCTGGGCTGTCATGGCAAAGCATGTCCCAGGCTTCGCATCCCCGAGCAGGCGGGCCGGGACTGTCATGCGCCGCCCCGTCTCGGCCAGAGATGCGTCCAAAAGGGGGAGGTCCACCTCGCCCCGATCTGCCTCTGGGCAGTCTTGGGGCAGGCGCACGACCTCTATTGCCCGCGCCCGGTGTGGTAGGCGCACAATGTAGCCCCGCTCCTCAAGCGCAGAAATGAGCCGGTGCACCCCAGATTTAGACTTTAGGCCCAGAGCCTGGGCCATCTCCTCAAACGAAGGCGCAGTGCCCTGCGCCGTGGTCCAGCGGTGCAGGAACAGCAGAAGATCTTTTTGCTTTGCGGTCAGCATGGCGGCGGGGCCCTTTGGTTGTCGCTCTCTGGCCCTTCCTAGAGGAGGCTGGGGGTGCGTGTCAATTTATGTGGCGGGGCAGGGTTCTGGTCGCGCGCTGGGCTAGCGCCCGCCGCCCTAAGCGTTTATAAGCGGCCTAGGCGCAAACCGTTGTCCTTGGAGATTTTGCATCATGTTCACATTTGAAAATGTCTTGGACCTTCCCCTCATCTGGGGCGGCCTCATCGGCACCGCCGTCCTGCTCTATGTCCTCCTGGACGGGTTTGACCTGGGCGTGGGCATCCTCTTCCCCTTCGCGCCCAGCGAGAAGTGCCAGGACAAGATGATGAACTCCATCGCCCCCTTCTGGGACGCGAACGAGACCTGGCTGGTCCTCGGCGGGGGCGGCCTGTTCGCCGCGTTTCCCCTGGCCTATGCCATCGTCATGCCCGCACTCTACATCCCTGTTATGGCCATGCTTTTGGCTCTGATCTTCCGGGGCGTGGCGTTTGAGTTCCGGTTTAAGGCGCGCGCGCGCGGGCGGTTCTGGTGGGGGCAGGCGTTCCACTTTGGCTCTCTCCTGGCCGCGTTCTTCCAGGGGGCCATCCTGGGGGGGATAACGCAAGGTTTCGTTGTGCAGGGCCGGGTCTTTGCCGGGGGTGCGTTTGACTGGCTTACGGCCTTTTCCATGGTGACGGGCCTGGGCGTTGTTGCGGGGTACGCCCTGTTGGGCGCTACATGGACCGTGATGAAAAACGAGGGCCTCACGCAGTCCTGGGCCAGGGGTGCGGCGGAGTACGCTCTCATCATCGTGGCGGCGGTGTGGGGCATTGTTTCCCTGTGGGTGCCCACGCTGCACCCGCACCTGTTGAATCGGTGGATGTCAGAGCCGAATATCTATTATCTGGCTGTGCTGCCGTGCCTCATGCTTTTGGTCATCTTCGCAGCCTCGCGCAGCCTCATCCGGGGGGAGCAGTATTGGCCCTTTGTCTGGTCCTCCGCCATATTCCTCCTGGGCTTTGTCGGCATAGGGGTGAGCCTGTGGCCGTGGGTCGTGCCCTACACCATCCCCCTTGCCGGGGCGGCGGCGGCGGGGACCTCGCTCTCCCTGATGCTGGTGGGCGCGGCCCTGATGCTCCCCGTTATTCTGGCCTACACGGCCTTTTGCCACTACACCTTCCGGGGCAAGGTTGGGGCGGAGCCTATGTATTAACGTCCAGGCCCAGGTCCAGGGCGGGGGCGGAGTGGGTGAGCCAGCCGCTGGAGATAACGTCCATGCCCGTGGCGGCGATGGGGGCCACGCGCCCCGGGCGGACGGAGCCGGAGTACTCCACGACAAAGCGCCCGGCCACCATGGCCACGGCCTCCCGCGCCTCGTCCAGGGCCATGTTGTCCAAAAGGACGCTGTCCGGCGGGGCTGGCGCGGCCAGGACCTCAGCCAGTTGGCCCAGGGTGTCCACCTCCACCGCGACGGTGAGCATGTGCCCCGCCCCGCCGCGCGCGGCGGCAAGGGCGGGCGCGACGCCCCCGGCGATGGCGATGTGGTTGTCCTTGATAAGGATGGCGTCGTAGAGGCCATAGCGGTGCGGTGCGCCGCCCCCCGCCTCCACGGCGGCCTTCTCCAGGGCCCGCAGGCCGGGGGCGGTCTTCCGCGTGGCGGCGATGCGGGCCTTTGTCCCGGCAGCCTCGGCCACCATGCCCGCCGTGGCCGTGGCGATGCCGGACAGCCGGCAGGCGAGGTTCAGGGCCACGCGCTCCGCCGCCAGCACCGCCCGCGCGGGGCCCGTGACGCGCATCAGGATCGCGCCCGCGTCCACAGCCGCGCCGTCGAGCGCAAGGACCTCCTCCACCGCGCCGCAGAGCGCAAACGCACGCGCCGCCACGGCCATCCCGGCCACCACGCCCGGCGTGCGCGCGCGCATCACCGCCTCCGCCCGCGCGGACTCGGGGATGACAAGGGCGCTCGTCACGTCCCCCCGCGCGCCCAGGTCCTCGGCCAGGGCGCGGTGGATAAGGGCGTCGTGAGGCAGCATCAACTCAACTCCAGCATCCGCTGCACGGCCCGCCGCGCGGCCACGGCCACCCCATCGGGGATGGTCACCTCGTGCACGCCCTCCTTCAGGCTCCGCAATATCTTGGGCAGGGTGATGCGCTTCATGTGCGGGCACAGCTGGCACGTGCGGACCATCTCAATGTCCGGGTTGGCCGCCGCGATGTTGTCGCTCATGGAGCACTCGGTCAGCAGCACCACCCGCGCCGGCCGCTCCCGCTCCACATAGGCCTGCATCTGCGCCGTGGAGCCGGTGTAGTCCACCTCGGCCAGGACCTCCGGCGGGCACTCTGGGTGGGCCAGGACCACCACGCCGGGGAAGTCCGCCCGGAACTTGGTGATATCCGCAGGCGTGAAGCGCTCATGCACCTCGCATGTGCCTTTCCACGCGCGGATGGTCTTGGCCGTCTTGCCGGCCACGAAGTCCGCCAGGTATGCGTCCGGCAGAAAGATAATCTCCTCATGCGGGATGGACTCAACAATCTTCAGGGCGTTGCCCGAAGTACAGCAATAGTCCGACGCAGCCTTCACCGCCGCACTTGTGTTCACATACGTCACCACCGCCGCGCCGGGGTATTTTTCTCGTATCAAGGCCACGTCGTCCGCCGTGATGGACGCGGCCAGAGAGCACCCGGCCTCTAGGTCTGGGATGAGGACGGTCTTGTCTGGGCAGAGCAGCTTTGACGTCTCGGCCATAAAGTGGACCCCGGCCTGCACGATGATGTCCGCGTCCGTTGCGGCGGCCTTCTGCGCCAGGGCCAGGGAGTCCCCCACGACGTCGGCCACGCCATAGAAGATATCCGGGGTCATATAGTTGTGGGCAAGGATGATGGCGTTCTTCGCGCGCTTCAGGGTGTTTATCTCGTCCACCAGCGGCGCGAGCGCGGCCCAGTGCTCCGGCATATACACGCCGGAGAGGCTTTGCTCGTAAATCTCTTGTGCTGTGGGCATGACGTTCCCCTATGCTGCAGAGGGTGAAAGGTACCCCCCGCGCGGCGCGGGTCAAGGGCAAAAGCGCACCTTTAGCCGGGACAGACCAGGGGCACCCCGGGAAAATGGGTCCGGTAGCGGCGCGTATCTCGGGTGAGGATGGCGTGCCCCTTCACCTGGGCGTGGGCCCCTATGTAGAAGTCTGGCAGTGGGGCCGTCCGGGTCCCTCCCGCCCGGCGGTACGCCACAAAGGCCTGCCCCGCCGGGAAGGCCGCCGCCCACGGCAGGTGCTCCCGCACAAACAGGTTAGGGGGCAAGAGGCGCTCTACCCGCTCGCGGGACTCGTGGCAGGCCGAGACCTCCGCAAGGATGATGGGGTTGATTATGAGGCGGCCCCGATGCCCAGCCTCCAGGACGGCTTGCTGCGACCAGTCGGCCCAGACGGGGTCCGGGGCCATGATGTCTATCAGAACGTTCGCGTCCACAAGGACGTCCGGCATGGCCGCATCACTCATCCCCGCGCAGGAGGTGCATAATCTCCGCCGTGGTCATGCCCGCGAACTCTGGCGCGAGGGAGCCGCGCATGGCCTGGACACTCTCCAGAAGGCTAGTGGTGCGCAGTGTGCTTTTTGCGGCCGTTGTCTTCCCCTTAGATTTAGCGGGAACAAACCGCCCCGTGGCCGCATCACGCCCAGCCCTAGAGGCCGTAGCCCATGCCGTGCTCTTGCGGCCCCGGCCCGCATCGCTTCCTTCTGGTGCAAAGGTCTTCATAGCCCCATTCTCCCACACCGGGCCGGGGCCCGTCAATCTTACGTCCGGCAGTGCCCCGTGCCGGTGGAGGTCGTGGCCTCTGGCACACGCCTGCGCCTGGGTGCTAGGAAGCCCCATGCGCGTGTATGGGACTCATGCGGGCCTGCCGCCGGACGCACGGGGGGCGGTGGTGGCTGTGGGGAACTTTGACGGAGTCCACCGGGGGCACCAGGCACTGTTGGCAGCGGCGCGCGCCGTGGCGGAGGCCGAGGGGCGCCCCCTGGCCGCCCTGACCTTTGAGCCCCACCCCCGTGCGGTGCTGCGCCCTGACGACCCGCCTGGCCGCCTTACCCCCGCGCCACTCAAGCACCACCGCCTGGAGGCCCAGGGCGTGGAGACGCTCTACAGCCTGCCCTTTGACTGGGAGGTGGCCTCCCTCCCGCCAGAGGCCTTTGTCCGGGATATCCTCGTCCGGGGCCTTGCCTCCGCGCACGTTGTCGTGGGGGCAGACTTCCGCTTTGGACAGATCCGTGCCGGCACGCCCGCAGACATCCGCGCGGCCGGCCTGCCTGTGACGGCGGTGGACAAGGCCAAGGATGGCGGGGAGCCCATATCCGCCAGCCGCATCCGCGGCCTCCTGCGCCATGGACACATGGACGAGGCCGCAGCCCTTCTTGGCTGGGCGTGGGAGGTTTGGGGTGAGGTCGTGCGGGGGGATCAGCGTGGCCGCGACCTTGGCTATCCCACGGCGAACATGTCTCTGGGGCCAGCCGTGCACCCGGCCTATGGCGTGTATGCGGGCCAGGTCCTTTTGCCTGGCGAGGCGGCGTGGCGGGCGGCGGCTCTGAACATCGGGATACGCCCCATGTTTGCCCTGCCCGTCGCACAGGTGGAGGCGCACATCCTGGACTTTGAGGGGGACCTCTATGGACAGGTCCTGCGCGTGCGGCCCGTGGCGCGCCTGCGCGGAGAGGCACGCTTCGCGAGCCTGGACGCCCTGGTGGCGCAGATGGCCCTGGACTGCGATCAGGCCCGCGCGGTCCTGGCTGGGCGCCCCGGACCCGGTTAGCGGCCTCTGCCCTTTGCGGGGGGCGTGACCCCCGGCGGGCGCAGGTAGAGCGGCTGCGGGGGCAGGGTCGCCCGGCCCTGGGCGAACAGGTCCAGATAGGCGCGCGGGTCCGGCGGCGCCACGCGGCCCTCAACGAGGGCGGCCTTTTGGTCCTCCGTCAGGTCCGGGCCCAGGCCGAGCGCGTCCAGAGTGGAGGCGCCGTGGACGGGAATGTCCAGGGCCAGGGCGAGGCCCTGCGCGGCGGCCAGTCCCACGCGGGTGCCCGTGAAGCTCCCCGGCCCTACGGCCACGACCACGCCGGTCAAGCCCTCATATGTAAGGCCCGCCTGGGCCAGGACCTCCCCCACCAGGGGGACAAGGCGTGCGTCCTGCCCGCGCGCCATGGCCTCCAACGCCCAGGGGCCGACCGTGACCGCCACGCCGCAGGCCCTAAGGCTCGTGTCTATCGCCAGGAGGGCCACTAGACGATTTTGCACGCCTCATCAAAGGTGAGGCGTGGCGCGCGCGGGTGGAGCTTGGAGGCGTCGCCATGGCCCAGGTTGATGAGGACGTTGGGCTCAACGGTGGGCGCATCGGCAAAAAACGCCTGCTTCACGCCGGCTGCGTCAAAGCCGGACATGGGCCCGCAGTCCAGGCCCAGCGCCCGCGCGGCCATGATGAGGTAGGCGGCCTGGAGGGTCCCGTTGCGGAAAGCTGTCTCCTGGGCCAGGTCAGGGCTGTCCGCGTACCAGGCCCGCGCGTCCGTGTAGGGGAACAGGCGGGGCAGAGCCTCAAAAAACGCCGTGTCGTGGGCCACAATCGCGGTGACGGGCGCGGCCATGGTCTTGTCCACATTCCCGGGGGCAAGGTGTGGCTTCAGGCGGGCCTTGCCCTCCGGAGAGGCCACAAAAACAAAGCGCCCGGGGCAGCCGTTTGCCGCCGTGGGGCCCCACTTGGCCAAGTCGTACAGGGCCTGTATCTCCGCTTCCCCCACGGGCCGGTCCGTCCAGGCGCTGTGGGTCCGCGCGGCGCGGAAGAGCAGATCGTGTGTATCCTCGTGCATGGCGCAGCCTTTCGTGCTAGGGCAGGGGCCCGGAAACTATGGACCACAGCCCGTGCCGAGACAAGCCCTTGTCCTTCTTCTCTTCCTCGCTTGGCCCGCTCTGGCGGCTGGCCCTGCGGCCTTGCCTGGGGACGCCTCGTCCCTGGTCATCCTGGCCTATCAGCGCGTGGGTGAGGACGCGCTGCCTGCCCAGTCTCTGCGCGCAGAGGTGTTCGCCCAGCACATAGAAACCCTCGCAGGGCGGACCGTCTTGCCCCTGCCAGAGGCCCTTCAGTCCCTCGCGGGGGGGGAGGACCTGCCCTCCGGCGCGGTGGCCGTGACGCTGGAGGGCGGCTACCGCTCCGCCCTGCCGGCGGCGGAGGCACTGGAGGCCCGCAGAATACCCTTTACTCTGCTCTATGCCCCAGACGCCGCGGGCTCTGGCGACCCAGACTACCTCACTTGGGCGGACCTGCGCCGCGTGGCGCGGATGCGCGGTGCGTCTTTGGGCCTGCTCCCGGCCTCTTACGCCCGCCTGGCCGGGTCCCCGCACACACAGGCCCTAGCGTCCCTGAACCGGGCGCGCGCGGCGCACGCGGCCCGCTTTGGGCAAGAGGCCAACATCGTGTCGTACCCCTTTGGGGCTTGGTCTTTGGGTGCCCAGGCCGCCGCGCGAGACGCCGGTTTCCGCTGGGCGCTGACGCTGGACTCCGGCGCGGCGCACCAGGGGAGCGACCCCCTGGCCTTGCCCCGCTTTGTGATGACAGAGGGCTACGGAGCCCCGGACCGCCTGGCCCTTGTGCTGGACGCATTGCCCCTGCCTGTGCGGGATGCGAGCCCGGCGGACCCCCTCTTGGACACGGACGACCCGGCGATTGGCTTCACCGCGCCGGACGGGCTGGACCTCACGCGCCTGGCCTGTTTTGTCTCCGGCCAGGGGCGGGTGGAGGCCGCGCGTATCGGCCAGAGGGTGGAGGTACGCGCTGGCGCGCCCCTGTCCGCCCCCCGCACACGCCTGAACTGCACCCTGCCGGGCCCCGAGGGGCGGTGGCGGTGGTACGGGCGGCTGTTCACCCACGCGGAGTAGAGCCCCAGCGCCTACCGCGCCTGGGCTGTCCGCACAATCCGGGCGGCATAGGCGTCCACGCCCCGCTTTATGGCTGCGGCGATCTTGCGCCGGTGCCCCGGGTCTGCAAGGGCCTGCGCCTCCGCCCTATTGGACAAAAACCCGGCCTCTATGAGGACAGAGGGGATGTCGGGCGCTTTCAGCACCGCAAAGCCCGCGTAGCGGTGGGGGTTCTCCAAGATCGTGACCCCCCGCTCTGAGAGCACGCGCACCAGGGCCTCGGCCAGAAAGCCTGCCTTGTTCAGGGAGTCCCGCTGCGCGAGGTCAATCAGGATGGTGGTCACCTGCGGATCCTCGTGCGTCAGGTCCAGGCCTGCGAGGATGTCCGCCCGGTTCTCCCTCACGGCCAGCTTCGCGGTCTGTGCGTCTGAGGCCGTCTCGGACAGGGTGTAAACCGAGGCCCCACGGACGGCGGGCTTGCCGATGCTGTCCGCGTGGATGGAGAGGAACAGGTCCGCCTTTTTTGTGCGGGCGAAGGTCACCCGGTCCGCGAGGGACAGGGCCCGGTCGTCCTCCCGCGTGAGGTAGACCTGATAGCGCCCGTCTGCGCGGAGTTGGCGGGCCAGCTCCTTGGCC
>JAERIN010000012.1 GCA_016757515.1 Alphaproteobacteria bacterium | reverse complement strand
TGTGTTGCCATAAACGAGAGTACGCCGCAGCTCCTTGCACAGGCGATCGTAGTGCCCTGCGGTCTTGCGCCCGACGCCGCCCAGGTACGGGGCAAAGAAGTGGTCTTGCTCTTGCCTGTCCGTGGGCATAAGGGGGCGCAGCAGGTGCACAATGGTGCGCTCGGCGGCCCTGTCATAGGGACCCAAAAGAGGCTGAAACGCCGGGGCAAGGCTTACGCCCCTGAGGTCCTGGAGGGGGGGCAGGGCCCTCAAGGCCCCCGCGAAGGCCCGCACCAAGGCCGACACGGGGCAGGGGAGCCTACAGCTGTAAGGCGTGCGGCGCACCGGCCCTGTACACATGCCGCAGCGCGGGTTACACAGGCCGGGCAACCCACAAGCTCGGAGGATTTTTTATGCGTACTCTTGCCCTTATGGCCATTCTTCTGGCCGTCGCCATGCCCGCTCTTGCGGCCCTCACGCCCGAGGACCGCGCCGAGGTGGCGGGGATCGTCGCGGCCTATATCCGCGACAACCCAGACAAGGTCATGCAGGCCCTCCAGGACGGGCAGGGCAAAATCCTCCAGGCGCAGCAGGCGAAGGCCGAGGCCCGAATAGCCGAGCATATGGGCGCCCTCACCGGTCCAGACGTCCCGGCGGTTGGGAACCTGACAAACCCGGACATGGTGGTCGTGGAGGCCTTTGACTACAACTGCATCCATTGCCACCGGGCCATGGAGAGCGTAAGGGCTCTTTTGGTTGCGGACCCGGGGGTGCAGGTGCGGTTTGTGGATATGCCCATGCTGGCTGCGTCTTCGAATCTGGCCGCGCGGTGGGCCCTGGCGTCTGATGCACAGGGGCAGTATTGGAACTTCCACCAGGCCTTGATGACGCACAAAGGCCAGATAGACGAGCGTGTCCTGGAGGCCGCAGCGCGGGCTCTGGGCCTGGACATAGGGCGCCTTAGGGCGGATGCGGACGGTTCGGAGGTGGCTGCGCGCTTGGCCAGGATAGCGGACGTTGTGGGGGATATAGGCCTGCAGGGTGTTCCAACCTTCATCGTGGGGGGTCGACTCTACGCCGGCTATCTTTCCGCTGCAGAACTGAAGGCCGCAGTGGCCAGGGCGCGGGCGGAGGCATCAGAGGCGCAATAGCCCATGCTCCCGTGGTGGCTCCTGGCTCTCCTGTCCTCCGCCACGGCAGCGTGCGACGCGGGGCTCAACCGCTATTTCCGGGCGGAGCCGTGGGGCTTGGCCTTGTGGGCCTCGGTGGCCCAAAGCGTAATTTTGGCTCCGGTTCTGTTCTTCGCTCCGGACTGGAGCGTCCTGTTTCTGGCCGCGGCGGTCCTGGGCGGAGCCCTCCTGACCATCTTTGACGTCACCATCTTTCGCGTGGCTGCGGAGTATGGGGGCGCGGCCATACCCCGGGTCCTGGCCGCGCGGGTGTGGATGACCTTCATGATATGGGCCGCCATAGACTGGCCTCACACCGCCGCCCTTTTGGCCGAACCTGCGCGTGCCCTTGGCATTCTGGGGTCCCTCACGGCGGCGGCGGTGTGCGCAGCGGTCATGAACCGTTGCCCCGCGACGCGCACCGTGGCCGTGGCCCTCCTGCCCGCCCTGGGGGCCACGGTGGCCCAGGCGATTCTCCTAAAGCTCGCCCTGACCACCGTCGCGCCCGCCCTGTCCAGCGCGGCGCTTTACGCCCTTGTCACCTCGGCCGTGGAGGCCGCGCTCTGCGCCGCCCTCATGGCCCGTCGGGGCCGGCGCATCGCGCTACGCCCCTACCTGCCCGCAGCAGCGGTCATGGGCGCGACCAGCGCGGGTACCATCACCTTGCGTTTTGGGGCCTTCGTGGGCGCGCCCAACCCCGGCTATATTTACGCCATCGCCCTTTTGTCCGCGGTGTGGCTGTGGGCCTGGCACGCTCTGCGGGGCATCCCCGACGGGCGCAGTCCGTGGGCCGGCCTGGGCCTTGTGGCCTCCGCTGCCGTGCTTATCTGGCTAGCCAGGTGACGTGCCCCATCTTGCGCCCGGGGCGGGTTTCTCCTTTGCCGTAAAGGTGGACGCACGCGCCGGGGTCGGACAGGAGAGCGGGCACGCGGGCCATCCCTTCCGGCCCTATCAGGTTTTCCATCACCGCATCGCTGTGCCGCCCCAGCTCCACCACCGGCAGGCCTAATGCCGCGCGTGCGTGGTTCTCGAACTGGCTCACCGCGCAGGCGTCAATGGTCCAGTGGCCAGAGTTGTGCGGGCGCGGGGCGATCTCGTTCGCCAGGAGGGACCCGTCGGGCAGCACAAACAGTTCCAGCCCCACCACACCGACCAGGTCCACGGCCCCAGCCAGGGCCATGGCCATCTCCAGAGCCTTGCCCTCGGTCGCTGAGTCCAGACCTGCGGGGACCTCAGAGCTGGCGAGGATGCCCCCCGCGTGCGTGTTGCGCGCGGGGCCGTAAGTCACAACCGCGCCGCGCACGTCTCGCGCCACGATGACGGAGCACTCGGCGGCGAAGTCCACGAGCCCCTCCCACAGCGCGGGGCCGCCGCCGACGGAGGCCAGAGCACGCGCCGGTTCGCCCTCCATGCGGGCTTGACCCTTGCCGTCGTAGCCCATGCGCAGGGTTTTCAAGAGCCCTGGCCCGTCCGGGATGTCCGCTGGGGCCCGCACCACCCGCCACGGGGCAGTCTTAATCCCGATGGCATTCAAGAACGCCTTTTCCGCCGCACGGTTCTGACCCACTTCCAACAGGCGCGCACCGGGGCGCACGGGCACGCTCCTTTGCTCCAGGAATGCCACCGAAGCCGCAGGGACGTTCTCAAACTCATACGTCACCGCATCGGAAAGGTCGGCCAGGCGGGCCAGCGCATCCTCATCCATATAATCGGCCTCTATCGTGTCCCACGCGACCTGCCCGGCAGGGCTTTCACGCCCACCGGGACCTAAGACCACGCACCGCGCGCCCAGCCGCGCCGCCGCCAGGGCCGTCATCCGCCCCAGCTGCCCCGTGCCCAGAATGCCGAGTGTGCGGTGTGTCACTATGTCATCTCCGTTTGTTGCGAGTCTGTGCACGACAAAGCGATTTGTTGATAGTAGATCGCCGTTTCACTAGATGCAAAATCCGTTGTTGAGAGTCTGTGCACCACAAAACCGGTTGTCGTGCACGGCGTGTAGGTCAAAAAATCTGCCGTCCCTCGGTAATGTTAAAGAATTCTGGAAAAACAATAATCGCGGAACGTCGCCCCTGCCCAGGTCTGAGAATACGCAGCATGCCATCTTCACGCATGATTTTCAGTATGCGCGACGCCGTATGCGGGGCCATAATGCCGCTCTGCGTGAAATCTGTAGATCGGAATATGGGCTCCCCAAAGAACCAGTCCAAGGCATGTACAGCGTGGGCCGATTTCGTTGTTTCCGCGATGCGGGCTTTGTAATGCTCATAAAGGTGCAAGATTTTCTGTACCTTGTTGATGTTTTCTTTCGCTTGCGCCTCCACGGCGCGCAAAAAGAAAGCGGACCAGCCCGTCCAGTCCCCCTCGCGCGATGTAGCCTCCAGACGTGCACAATACTCCTCACGATGGGCTTCCAGATACCCACTTATATAAAAATTTGGGCGCATGAGCAGGCCCTTGGCCACCAGGAACAGAGGGATAATCAGCCGTCCCGCGCGCCCGTTGCCGTCTGCGAAGGGGTGAATGGCCTCAAACTCCGCGTGGACAATCGCGGCCTGCACAATCGGGTCCGGCGCGGAGCCCAGGGCATAGGCCTCCCACGTTGCCATGGCCGAGGGCACGTGCTCTGGCGCACAAGCGGTGAAGCGGGCCTCCTCTATTGGGCGCCCTTCAATGCCTATATGAACGGGTATGCTTCTGTACTGGCCCGGGCCCTTATCCCTGCCGCGCACGCCCTGCATCAGAACCTCGTGCATCCCGCGCACAAGCCACTGGGAAAGACCCCTTTCCGGGAGTTTTTCGGCACCGGCGGACAGGGCCCGCCGGTAGTTCAGAACTTCCCGAGCGTCTTTTTTCTTTTCGGTGCTCTCGTCCAGCAAGTCGCCCTGGGCCTCGTACTCCAAGACCTCAGTCAGGGTCACCTGCGTGCCCTCTATGCGGCTGGAGAGCACGACTTCCTGCGTCACGAATGTAGCCAAGAGAACGTCCGCATTGGGCATGCTGTCCGACAGGGTGGCATAACGTCCCAGACCATCATGCGCCCGACCAATAAGGAGCACAAGGGCGGCCCAGGTGATCTGGTCTTCGCGGGGCGGGAAGCCCCCTATAACGTTTGCACCGCTGGACGGGCGTTGTGGAACGCGCGATATAAGGGCCCACATGCGCTGCCTCTTGACCATAGCCGCGATAGGCCTGGCAGGCGCTGCCCTTTCCGCCGGGGCGGGGGGTTGGTGGCTGTGGCGCGCGCTCCACGCGCCTGGCCCTCTTACGGCGGAGGTCACGGTTCTTATCCCCTCCGGTGCGGACCCGGCCCGCGCACTGGCCGAGGCGGGCGTTATTTCAGACCCATTGGTCTTTCGCCTGGCCGCACGGCTCCATGGTCGCGCGGGCGCCCTCCAGGCCGGGGAGTACCGCTTCGCCGCCGGCACGCGCATGGCCACCGTCCTTGCGGCCCTGGCAGAGGGACGGGTGATGCAGTACGCCATCACCATCCCAGAGGGCCTGACCAGCCACCAGGTTATGCAACGCCTCCTGGCCGAGGAGGCCCTGACGGGCTCACTGGAAACTCCCGCAGAGGGCGCGCTGTTGCCCGAGACGTACGTCTTTCGCCGGGGGGAGGCGCGGGCGGCGGTGGTGCGGCGGATGCAGGAGTCTATGCGCGCGGCGCTGGCCGAAGCGTGGGCCACCTGCCCGCCGGGGGGGGCTCTGAAGACGCCGCAGGAGGCGCTGATTTTGGCCTCTATCGTGGAGAAGGAGGCTGCGTACCCCGGGGAATATGCACGGATCGCCGGGGTGTTTGTGAATCGCCTCAAACGGGGGATGCGGTTGCAGTCTGACCCTACGGCGCTTTATGCCATGACCGGGGGAAAGCCAGAAAACGACGGTTTTGGGCCCATTGGGCGGCGGCTCACCCGCGCGGACCTGGCCATAGACTCCCCCTATAACACCTATGTGGTCAAGGGCTTGCCTCCTGGGCCCATCGCCAGCCCTGGTCGTGGGGCGCTGACCGCCGCCTGCGCGCCGGAGGTCCATGGTTACCTCTACTTCGTGGCGGAGCCCGGGGGCGGGGGGCATGCCTTTGCCAAGACCCTGGCCGAGCACAACGCCAACGCTGCCCGCTACCGCGCCGCCAGGGCGCGGTAGAAACAGAGAACCTCCTGCTGCCCTACCAGAACGCGGGGTCGTTCAGTGCTGTTACGCACCGGCACGGGCCTTTGAGGGGCGCTATCTCCCCGGCCTCCCCGGCTAGACAGAGTCCGAGCCAGCCCTCCGGGCGGCTCAGGGCAAAGGGCGCGGGCACGATGGCCTGGTCCATCGGAGCGAAGCCGAGCTGCGTGTAGTAGGCCGGGTCGCCATAGGTAACCGCGACGTCCACGCCGGCGCGGGCCAGGGCGCGCAGCCCGTGCGCGATGAGGGCCCGCCCAATGCCCTTGCCCTGTGCGTTGGTCTCCACGGCCACAGGGCCCAGGACAAGCACCGTCCGGTCGTCCCGGGCGTAGGTCAGGCGGGAGAAGAGGGCCGCGCCCACGACGGCCCCGCAGTCCCCGTGGGCGGCGAAGGCAAAGAGGTCTTTGCTGTCCGTGCGGCGCAGCAGGTTGTCCGCCAGGGTGCCGATGAGGACCCCCTCCTCGGGGCCATCCGAGGCCGCAAACGTCCGCGTGAGCAGGGCCACAATCTCCTCCTCGCGCCCCACACAGGTGTCCGCAAAGAGCATGTCCCTCTACTTCTCCAGGTGGGCCTTGTACGCCTCTATCAGACTCTCAGCGTCGTCAAAGTGGGCCACCTTCCCCCCACGCTCCAGCAGGATTCCACAGTTGCAGTATTCCCGTATAATTCCCAGGGAGTGTGAGACCATCACCACCTGCCCGGCCTTGGCCATCTTGTCCGCAAAGGCGGCCTTGCTCTTGGCGCGGAAGCGCGCATCGCCCACGGACATGGCCTCGTCTATCAGGTAGCAGTCAAAGTCTATGGCCAGGGAGAGGCCAAAGGCCAGGCGTGCGCGCATGCCGCTGGAGTAGGTCCGCATGGGTAGGCGTAGATGGTGGCCGATCTCCGCGAAGTCCCGGACATAGTCCAAGACGGCGTCTGTGTCTCGTCCGTACACGCGGGACACAAAGCGCACGTTCTCTACCCCGGTCATGGAGCCGTTGAATCCCCCGGCGAAGCCCAGCGGCCAGGAGACGCTGGCGGAGCGCAGGATGCGGCCCGAGTCTGGCCGCTCCGCACCGGACAAAAGGCGCATCAGGGTAGACTTGCCCGCGCCGTTGCAGCCCATGATGGCCAGGTTTCGCCCCCGAGGGATGGACAGGTTCAGGCGGTCAAAGACCACCGTCTTTGCCCCACGGGTGCAGTATGCCTTTGAGACGTTTTGGATCTCTATCATGGCCGCACCTTCTCGCGCCGTCCCCGCGTTGCCCGCTCCCCCGCTAAGCCCACCAGGGTCAACACCAGGGCGATGCCCAGGGGGTAGGCGGGATTTACAATGGTACTTTCGTAATTGGGATAGTAGCCCTCGCGCAGCCACTCAATCAGGTGCAAAACCGGGTTCCACTCCAAAACATCCACGATATAGGGCGGCATGCGGCTGGGGACATAGAATATGGCGGAAAAGTAAAACAGGGGCCGCATGGCCATAGTGATGATTTTGTCCCACGAGAGCCAAAACGCCAGGATCACGGCGTTCGCCACGCCAAAGCCAAAGCCCAGGGCTGCCGTTGCTGCCATGGCCTCAAACACCACCTCGGCCCGGTCTGGCGCGCTGGCGAGCCCCAAGGCGATAAGGCCGCCGAAGAGCACCCATGTGATGGCGCAGTAGGTCAGGATGATGAGGGCTGCGCGCGCGAAGAGGGTGTCGGTCTCTTTGATTGGGGGGTAGGCCAAGAGGGCCTTGTTCGCGTCAAAGGCTTTCATCATGGTCATCCCCATTTTCCGGAAGAAGAACAGGGGGATGATGCCCGTGGTGAAGAACAGGGCCATGCTCTCCCCGAACGGGGGGTGGCGGCCCAGGGCGGTGAACAGGGCGATGAGGATGGCCACCATGGCCACAGGGGTGATGATCTCCCACAGGTAGCCCAGTTGCGAGGTGCCAAAGGTCGCCCGTGTCTCCCGGATGATGAGCGCACCCAGCACGCGTGCCTGGAGAGCCAGGAGTTCATGAGTGCTTAGGTGTGCGGCGGAGGTGGTCATGCAAGAACAGTGTGATTCTCAGAACTACGACAAATGGTCCCGCACGGCGTAGGCCACGAGGGTCCCGATAGCCCACAGGCAGAACGACACGGCCAGGATCAGGGCGATGTTCACCACGCGGAGGGGGTACGCGGCCTCCTGCGGCACTTTGGGTGAGGCGTATAGCGCCAGATAGCGCTGCTGCGCGTCCGCCTCCATCCGGGCAGCCTCCAGGGAAGAAAGCGCCGAGGCGTATGCCTGCTGCGCGAAAGTTCTCTCCACTTCCAGGGCTTCATACGCGGCAAGTTGCTCCGACAGAGCCGTGCCACCCCCTTCTGTCGTGGCGGAGATACCCGCCGCGCGGCGCTCTATCTGCGCCTCCAGCGCCGACGCCTGCCGCTTTAAGGCTACCATTGACGGTGCGTTCTCTCCCACGCCCCCGGACAGGGCCGCCATGCGCGCCCGCACATCCGTCAGCTCCTTTTCCAGCCCCGTGAGCAGCTCCGCTTCCATTTTCGCGCTTGCCGCTGGATCAATAGACCGCTCCGTGTTGCGGAAGGTTCGCACAGACTCTAGAGCGGTGCGCAGGCGCTCCTCCGCGCGGGCCACCTCCTCCCGCGCGAAGCGGACGGAGTCCTGCCGCGCCGACTCGGACAGGGTGTTGACCAGGTCCTTTGTGTAATCTAGGACGAGAGCCGCGATGGCCTGCGCATCCTCGGGCGCAAAGGCCTGGACCTCAAAGGTCATGATGCCCGATATAATGTCAAAGCTCGTTTTTACGCGCGTGTCCCAGTACTTGACCAGCTCCTCCGGCGTTGCGTTGCGGGGCAGGCGGGCAAAAATGTCCCCCTTGTGGGCGTAGGCGGACTGCAGGTCATAGTCTTCGGCCAGGCGCTCCAGCATGTCTCGGCTTCTCAGGTATTTCAGAACGATATAGGAGTCAGAGATCGTTGTGCTGCCGGAGGCCAAGCCCGTGAAAGACTGAATCATATCACCCCCGCCAGCGCCCGCGTGGCCCATGCCACGGACGGCAAAGCCAGCGCCGGCAGCATATCGGTCTGCGGCCATGAGGCCGTAGTAGAGCACGGCACCCGCTGTGGGCAGGCCCACAAACAAGGCGAAGGACAGGCCCAGCGCGGCCCGGCGCCAGTCGTGCGGACGCAACGCGCGCAGGCGCGCTACGGCGCTCGCGGCCAGACCCTGCACGCGGGCGATGAGGGGACGCAGGCGGTCTATGGCTCTCGCGGCTAGGCCCTGCGTGCGGGCGATGAGGGGGCGGAGGCGGTCTGCTACCATGGTGCTATACTTAGCGCACTTTGACGCTCTCGCGCCAGGCTGCAATTTCAGCCACAACCCGCTCGGGTGTGGTGTAGCGGCCCGTCACCCGCGAGACATAGATGGGGTATGCGATGAGGGCCCCATAGGCCAGCGTGTCCAGGGCAAGGCGGCGAGTGCGCCGGGCGGGCACGGGTCCCCGGTTGTCTGTGAGGCCCCATCCGGCGTAGAACGGTGCGCCCCAGCACACCACAGGCACCCCGCGCAGCAGGGCCTCAAACCCCGCCAGGGAAGACACAACATGCACCGCATCCACCTGGGGCAGTAGGGGCGCAATGTCTCCGTGGACCACGACCGCGTCACACAATGGGGCGAGATCCCCATCTCCCTCGCGCAGGCCTGCCACCACGTCCGGGTGAGGCTTGTACAGGATATGGGCTCCCGGTTCTGCGGCCCGGACGGCGGCCAGCAGGTCTGCGTTGCCCTTCACCAGCCCCGTGGCCGCAAGGCGCAGCGCGGCGTCCCCCGGCACCTGACCGGGGACCAAGACCACTCGCCGCGCGCCGGGGGGCCTTGTCCACGTCGCGCTGGCGGGCAGGGCGTACTTGGTCACCCCGCCCTCCAGGATGGCCGCACGCAGCCGCGCTGCGCGGGCAAGGTCTGCTTCGGTGAAGTCTGTGTTTTGTAGAATGTGCTCCAGGCGGGACGGGCGCGTTGGGTCATAGTGCAGGCCCAGGTCGTCGAACACCCAGGAGAGCGGCTGCACCAGGGCCGCGCCCAGGCCCGCCGAGCGCAGGAAGCCGTCCTCAACCCGGATGACCGGCCCCGCTCTGGGCGGTGCAGGGGTTGTGCCCCACAAAAGGGCGGACCCGCCCCCCTTGGCGAACCGGACTTCCGCGCCCTGCGTAAACCGGGCCATGTTCCGACGCTTGTGCCACGGCAGGCCGGGAGCATAAAGCGGTCCGGGGCCCAGGCGCGCCCGCGCGCGCCGCTGCAGCGCAAGGTGCGCCAGGACGCCCTCCACCTCGCATCGCACCCCGCTTTCCGGGTCCCGATAGCGGGGGTAGGCGATGAGGGCCGCGTGGGCGAGCTGTTCCAGCGTGGCGCACCCCCTCCGTGTAGGCGCGGGCAGGTCGTCGCGGGTCAGGCCCCACCCGGCGTAAAAAGGCATCCCAAAGCACCGCACGGGCACGCCATGGAGCAGGGCCTCAAACCCCATTTGTGAGGTGACCGTATAGACTGCCCGCGCATCAGCAATCAGGCACGCTGGGTGGACGTCGCCTTCTATGACCTCAGGGCCAGAGGAGAAGTACCCCCGGCCCGCCGGGTGGCGCTTTATGACCACCGCGCAGCCGGGGTTCTCCGTCCGCGCCGCCTCCAGCATCCGCGCAAACGTCCCCGCGTTCGCCAGGCCTCCCGCCACGGACGCGTCCCCCCGGACCTGGTCCACCACAAGAACATAGGGGCAGCGCAGGGGCCCCGCGTGGTCTGCCGCCGCGTTGTGCTTAGACACGCCCCCGGCCCGCCACGCCGCTATCAGGGCATGCGCCCTTGCGGCCTGGGCCTGCGTTAGCGGCTGCGCGATGAGGGTCTCCAGGCGGCTGGGCTCCCGCGCGTCGTAGTATATGCCAAGATCGTCCACCACCACGGACAGCGGCGGGTCCGACGGGTAAAGGCCGCGCAGGAACCCATCCTCCAGCAAAAGGAACGGTGCGCCGCGCGCCTGCGCCAGGCGGCCGGACTTCTTGCGCCCCCAGCCGATAAGGGTGGCATTCGCCGGCACGCGCCGCCCCGGCCAGGCCCAGCCCACCGGCCCGCCCATCAGGGTCGCGATGGCCCGGCTCCGCGCCAGGGCCAGGGAGGGGGCGAGGTACATGCCCCCCTTGTACCGGCCCCGCCGCCGCCGCGCCACCGGTGGACGGGCCCCGCAGGGGGATGGTAAGAGGAAGGCATGTCCAAGTATATGCCACCGGCGATCAACGCGTCAGCTTTTAGTTGTCCACACTGCGGTGCTTACGCACGCCAAGAATGGTTTTATGGATACATAAAAGAAGGGAACGAAAATAATAAAGTATTTTTTTGGGACGAGAAAGAGCAAAAAAGCTGGCTTAAGCGCGCAAGGGACCGCGAATCTCGCGGCGAATCTATTGATTTCTATAAAGATTTTATTGAATTAAACCAGAAATACTTTTCTGGTGGATTGTTTTATGATGAAAGCGATCAAGGGAAGATGTCGAGACGGTTAGAGAATCTCTACATAAGTAGATGTACCTCAGAAGACTGTCGTAAATTCACGGTTTGGGTTTACGATAAAATCGTATACCCGGTGCAATTCACTTCAAGTATAGAGCCACCAAACCCTGATATGCCCGATGAAGTTAAGCGATTCTATGAAGAGGCCTGCCTCGTCGTCCGGGATTCTCCACGCGCGGCGGCCGCACTTTTGCGGCTATGTGTAGACATTTTGTGTGACCACCTGAAGGCAAAAGGAAACGATCTGAATGCAAAAATAGGGTATCTTTTTGAGAATGGTCTCGATAAAAGAGTTCAGGAATCTTTTGATATAGTCAGGCTTCATGGAAATGGAGCGGTGCATGAGCCGGGCACAATTATATTGGAAGACAGTCCAGATACAGCTTTTAAGTTATTCCGTATAGTGAATTATATAGTTGATAGAATAATATCAAATGATAAGCATATAGAAACGATGAAATTTTCTTTACCTGAAAGAGATCAGAGAAAGATAGAGAGAGATAATGGAAAATCAAATTAAAGGCCAATCCGGCCCCTGGGAAACCGTCATCGGCATGGAGGTGCACGCGCAGGTGCCCTCGGCTGCCAAGCTGTTTTCGGGCGCGAGCGCGGCTTTTGGGGCGGAGCCGAACGCGCACGTCTCGTACATAGACGCGGGGATGCCGGGGATGCTGCCCGTGCTGAACCAGGCCTGCGTGGACGCGGCCATCAAGACCGGCCTGGGCCTCAACGCCGCCATAAACCGCCGCTCTGTCTTTGCGCGCAAGAACTATTTCTACCCAGACCTGCCGCAGGGCTACCAAATTTCCCAATTTGACCAGCCCATTGTCGGCAAGGGCGCCGTCACCATTGACCTTCCGGACGGCACCACGCGGCGCATCGGCATCACGCGTCTGCACCTGGAGCAGGACGCGGGCAAGTCTCTGCACGACCAGCACCCGACCAAGTCCTACGTGGACCTGAACCGCTGCGGCGTGGCGTTGATGGAGATTGTGAGCGAGCCGGACATGCGCAGCGCGGAGGAGGCCGTGGCCTACCTGGCCAAGCTGCGCATGATTGTGCGCTACCTGGGCACCTGCGACGGCAACATGGAGGAGGGCTCCATGCGCGCAGACGTGAACATATCTGTGCGGCGGCCCGGCGATCCCCTGGGCACGCGCGCGGAGGTGAAGAATGTGAATTCCGTGAAGGCCGTGGGGCAGGCGATTGCGTACGAGGCCCGGCGGCAGGTGGAGGCGATTGAGGCCGGGGGGCAGGTGGTGCAGGAGACCCGCCTGTGGGACCCGAACAAGGGCGTCACGCGCTCTATGCGCGGGAAGGAGGAGGCGCACGACTACCGCTACTTCCCGGACCCAGACCTGTTGCCGCTGGAGCTGACCGAAGCGCGCATTGAGGCCATCCGCGCGGGCTTGCCGGAGCTGCCGGACGCGAAGAAGGTCCGCTTTATGGGAATGGGCTTGTCGGCCTACGACGCGGGGGTCTTGGTGGCGGAGGCCGAGCGCGCGGCGTATTTTGAGGCCGTTCTTGTTGGGCACGGCGACGCCAAGCTGGCGGCGAACTGGGTCTTGAATGAGCTTCTAGGCTTTCTCAATAAGGACGGGAAAGACATTGCGCAAAGCCCTGTAGAGCCTGGAGATTTAGCCTCTTTGCTGGGCCTGATGGCCGACGGGACAATATCTGGGAAGATCGCAAAGGATGTCTTTGAAGAGATGTACAAAACGGGCGCTGCGCCTGGGGATATTGTGGAGGCCAAGGGCCTAAAGCAGGTCGCGGACGCAGGGGCCATCGGGGCCTTGGTGGATGGGGTCCTGGCTGCGCACACGGACAAGGTGGCGGAGTACAAGGCGGGCAAGGACAGGCTGTTTGGCTTTTTTGTGGGGCAGGTGATGAAGGCTTCGGGCGGGAAGGCTGCGCCTGGGGCGGTGAACGCACTGCTGCGGGAGCGCCTGAGATAAAGCGCCCCGCAGCCTTTCGCGGGCGACCTTCTGGTGCCCCCTTAGTGATCCTATCACCGCACCCGCGCGGGTTCATACGCCAGGGTGCCCTGGAGGTGCCATCCGCGCAGGGACAGGGCGCGGGCAAGGACTCCCTGCGCCTCCAGGGCGGTCGCCCCGCCCTCCAAAAGCTTCATGATCTGCTCCAGGCCCGAAAGGGGACGGGGGAAAACATCCACCCGCGCCCCCGCGCGGCCCTCCTCGGCACCGGCCTTCACAGCCGCGTAGTCCAAGGCCTCAGCAAGCCCGCCTATTTCATCCACAAGGCCGCGCTCTGCCGCCTGCGCCCCCGTCCATACCCGGCCCTTGGCCATCGCTTCCACCTGGTCTGGTTCGATGTTTCGGCCCTTGGCCACACGGGCAATAAAGGCGTCGTATACGGCGTCCAGCATGGCCCCCACGCGGGCCTCTTGCGCGCGGGTGAAGGCAGCGTTTCCAGACCACATGCCCGCGTTTTCGCCCCACTGGACTCCGTCCCAGCGGATGAGGATGTGCTCCCACAGCCCGCCCAGGGAGATTTTGCCGCCCACGACGCCGATGGAGCCGGTTAGGGTTGTGGCGTCCGCGAATATGTGGTCCGCCGGCGCAGAGACCCAGTACCCGCCCGAGGCCGCGACCGGGCCCATAGAGACAACAACGGGCAGGTCCGCACGCTCCTGCGCCATCTCCACGGCGCGGGCGATGGTCTCCGATGCGGCGGGGGAGCCGCCGGGGCTGTCCACGCGCAGGACAATCGCACCATAGCGCCCGTCTGTTGTCGCGTCCAAGATGGCCCCTGCGATCTCCCGCGCGGCCGCCACGGGCTCGCCCATTACGGCGTCTGGCCCGCCGCCCTCCTCGTCCCCAGAAACGATAACGCCCGTCACGTAGATCAGCGCCACACGTGGCTCACCCGCGTCTTCGTCCGCCATGGCCTCAAGTTTTCTCTCGGGCAGGAAGCTGGGCCCCTCATCCTCCGGCAGAACGTCCGCGAGATAGCTCTCCAGCCACACAAACCCCTCCGGCGGCTCCAGGCTCCCCGGACCTTCCGGCGCGGGGCAGTCCTGAGGCGCAATCCCTTCCTCGGCGCAGACCACTTCGGCTTCCACTGCGTCCACCATGCGGTCTGCATAGTCCGCGTGCGTCACAAGCCCGGCCTCAAGCGCCTCTGGCGCGGTGAACAGCGCTTGGTTCACCAGAGCCTTAAAGGCCCCAGACTCCATCCCCCGCGCGCGCTCCACCTCTGGCCCTACGCGCGCGCCAATGTCCTCCAGTATAGAGGTCAACTCTTCACGACTTTTGTCCGACATGCTCTTGCGCGTGAGGGACTCATACGCGGATTTGTATTCCTTTCTTTGGTACATCTGCGCCCGGACGCCTATGGCGTCCAGAGCCTCCCGCGCGAAGGGGATCTCGGCACGCAGCCCCCCGATGGACACGACCCCCATGGGCTGCACCCATATCTCCTCAAACGCGCTGGCTAGGCGGTACGGCGCGATTCCCCCGTCCCACGAGGTGGCATAGACGCGCGTGGTCTTGCCCGCAGCGCGGAAACGCTCCACCGCGGCCCGCAATTCCTCCGCCTGGGCCAGGGCCATGTATTGCCCGCCCCCTCTTAGGCGCAGGACAATGCCTGTCACCCGTGCGTCCTTAGCCGCCGTGTCCACAGCGTCCACCACCGCCCGCAGCGTGGGGGCGGGGGGCGCAAAGGGCGCAGAGAAAGAGGCCGCGACAGTCTGCTCCGTGAGGGGCGCGTCCAGGTCTATATAGAGCGCAAAGTGCTCTGGCAGGGGCTCGGTCTCCTCACGCCCGAACTGGAGCGCGGACAGGGCCACAAGGGCTACAGAGATTAGGACCAAGGCGCCCACGCCCAGACACAGGCGGCGCGCCCAGCGCCCCGCAAAGCCAAACGTACGCTGCCACAGAGGATCGGGCGGCGGCGCAGGTGGCGGTGGTGGGGCGAACAGAGGGCGGTGGCGGCGCATGGCCCCCTACCTGCACCAGATTCGGCGCGGACGCAAGCCGCCTGCGGGCCTTCATTTTTTGCATAAAGGTCAGATCCTCTTGTACGATAGAGGTATGCATATGGGATGAGGGCAAATGACGGATTGGCGACAGTGGCTTTTGGATCATGGTGTGCGCCCCGGTTTTCGGCCGGACGCTACGCTGCGAGACAAGGCCCGACTTGACCTTGTGGATCTGCACGCGGCCCGACGGACGGCAACCTGCCCACAATGGCCTGCGCGAGGCGATTGCTGATACCTTGAAGGCAGGGCTGGGCCTTCCCAATCGGAATGCGGACCATTACCCCGCATTGCAGAGGGAGATAGATAAGGTTTTGAGCGCGCTGGAGGATCTGTACAATGCGCCGAGCCCCGATAGAGCTGCGCGTCTGGCCGCGGATAGCGGCGTTGCGCAACAACAGCCGTTTTTCCCGCCCCGCATGTAGGGGCCCTCCTGCCCGATATGCGGCGGGCGCAAGGGCGCTTAGGCCCCCTCTTGCTGCCCGCTGGGCCCCGCGCTAGGATTGCGGGCATGGAGCGTGTGCGCAAGGGCATATTTTGGGCCGTCATCGTGTCGGAGTTCAGCCACGTGTTCTGCTGCGTCTTGCCCACGCTGTTTTCTCTGGCGGGCCTGCTGGCCGGGGCGGGGGTTCTGGTGGCCATGCCTGGGCCCCTGGTGGACCTCCACGACACGCTGCACGCCTATGAGATCCCCATGATCATAGGCTCTGGGGGCATTTTGGCCCTGGGGTGGGCCCTGCACGCCCTTGCGGCGCGGATAGACTGCCACGACACGGGGTGCGGGCACGGGCCTTGCACGCCTGGGAAGCGCCGTGCCGCCACCATTCTTAAGATCGCCACGATCCTTTTCGTGGCCAATGTCCTGGTTTTCCTGGTCTTCCACAGGGGCATGGGCCTCGGCCTCGGCACCCCGGAGCACCCCGCCCATGCTGCCCATCACCACGACCACCACCATCACCACGGCCATTAGGCTTGTCCTTTTGTTCCTGGCCCTGGGCTGCGCCCTTCCGGCGCAGGCTGCCGGGCCGTACCCGGACCCGCCGGTGGAGCCGGCCTGGGCGGCGGACGAGGAAACGGCCCTGGGGATTTTGGAGATGGAAGGTGCGGTCGGGGCTCCCGCGCCCCCCATGCAGCGCCTGCCCACCACAGGCAGGGGCCGGGTTGTCTCCCCTCCGATGCTTGAGTCGGGGCTCTCCACCCGTGATTCCGCACCAACAGAGGGCCGCCCTGGCCATGACCCACTGCCCTGGCGGTGGGAGGGCGGTGCACGGCGCCCTGACGCACCCCTTCTGGCGGCGGTGGATCTCCCGCCTCTTGTGATGCTCTACGCCCAGCGGGCGGGTGAGACGCTTCCCCTGTTTGGACACACTTTGTTTGGCCAAGTTGTGCAGCCTCTCCCGCCGGAGCCCATAGGTTATGGCCCGGAGGAGGACGCGAAGGCCGCAGCGCAGGCCCGTGCCCCGCGGAACACTGACGCCGTGCCCCTGGGCGCTCTGTCGGAGGACCTGGTTCTGCGTACAGGGGACAAGGTGGAGGTGGTGTTCAGCGGGCAGCGCTCAGACCGGGATGTCCACCGCGTGAACGCGCAAGGGCTGCTGCTTATCCCGGATTTTCCGCCCATAGCGGCGGCGGGGCGGCGGCTTGCGGAGGTCCGGGCCGCCCTAGAGGCCGAGGTGGCCGAGATGCGCAACACCCAGGTCCACGTGGCGGTGTTCTCCGTTGCGCAGATTTCGGTCTTGGTCACGGGCCATGTCCGCACGCCTGGGCGACAGCGCCTGACAGCCTTCAACACGGCACTGGACGCCCTTATCGCCGCCGGAGGGGTTGTGGAGACGGGTTCCTTGCGGGCTATCACCCTGCGCCGGGGTGGAAAGGCGCTGCGCTTGGACCTCTATGACGTCCTGCTGGAGTCCCCCGGAGAGTCCGTGGCGGGGTGCGCGGCACCCGACGCACCCCTGCAAGATGGGGACGTTTTGATCGTTCCGCCCATAGGGCCCACAGTCGCGGCTGCGGGGGATGTTGGCCGCCCGGCGATTTATGAGCTTAGCAGTGAGGGTGCGCGCCTGTCCCTGGAGGGGATGCTGACCCTTGCGGGTGGGACTCTGGCCCCCGGCGCAAACCGGTTTATGCGTCTGACCTCTACGCCAGACGGGCGGGAGGAGACGCAGTCTCTGTCCCAAGACTCCGACGCGTCCGTGCTCCAGTTTGGTCCTGGAGACATCTTGATGGTCGTTCGGGGTGAGGGCCGCCCAGCGGGGCAGGTCCGCCTGGCCGGGGCCACGCGCCGACCGGGAGTCCACGTCCTGGCTCGCGCCGGGACTTTGGCCCAACTGCTGTCTGGGCCAGAGGTCCTGGGCGAGGACGTCTATCCCCTCATCGCTGTTTTGGAGCGCCGCGCGCCGCGCGACGCGGGCCCGGCCTGGCGGGTCTTCTCCCCTGTAGCGGTCCTGGCCGGGCGGCATAACGCCAAACTGCAAGAGGGAGACACCGTGCACCTCTTTTCCCGGGCACAAATCCGGGCCTTGTTTGGCCCCGCGCTGCGCCAGGACAGTGACCCGGAGACCGCGCACTGCACCTGGGCGACCTCTGGCGGCCTGGTGGGCCGGGTGTGCGGGGGCGCGGAAGACCGCGTTCGCGATCCGGCCATAGCGGCTCTGTTGCGCGAGCGTGCGGCCTATGTCCGGGGCGGGGTTCGCCTGCCCGGCCCATGGCCTTTGGCGGGGCCCGTTGACCTGCCAACCCTTATCGCCGCAGCAGGGGGCGTGACGGACGCGGCAGACACGGACCACATAGAGGTGACGCGTCTGGACCACACGCGGGAGGCCGTCCGCCTGGCCGCGGGCCTGGCCGTGGGTCCTGGGGACACAGTCCAAGTGGCGCAAAAGCGGGACTTGGCCGTCGCGGGAGACACGATATGGATAGGCGGAGAGGTCGTGCGCCCCGGCACCTATGGCATGGTCGCGGGCGAGACGCTCAGCGATCTTATCTCTCGTGCCGGAGGCCTCACGCGCCAGGCGTATCCGGAGGGGGCCGTGTTCTCTCGCGCCGATGCTCGCCAGGCCGAGGAAGCGCGCTACCGCGCGGCCGCCATGGACATAGAGCGCGCCGTGGCCCTGGCCCGCGCACGCGAGAGCGATAGTCGCCGCTCTCGTGCCAGAGACCGGGAGCCAGAGGACAGCGAGGCGAAGGTCCTTATGGCGCAGGCGCTCGCGGACGAGTTGCGCTCCGTCAGGGGCTTGGGCCGGGTGCCCGTGGAGGCCCGCCCGGACGTCTTGGCCACGCAGCCCGCCCTGGACACAGTTTTAGCTGCGGGGGACAGGCTCTATATCCCCCCGCGACCGGCGTCCGTCCGCGTGGCGGGGGAGGTTCTCTCCCCCGGATTCCTGCCCTTCCGCAGCGGCAAGAGCGCGCGGGACTACATAGGCGAGGCCGCTGGCACAACCTACTTCGCCGACAAGGCCCGGAGTTTTGTCCTCTTCCCCGACGGCACCGCGCAGCGCCTGCACATCTCCGCCTGGGACCACAGCCCTATCCTCATCCCCCCAGGGTCCACCATCGTGGTCCCGCGGGACCCACGGCCGTTTGACTTCATCGCGACCACGCGCGACCTTTCTCAAATCATAGCGAACCTTGCTATAACCGCCATTTTCATAGACGACTTGGCGAACAAGTAAGGGGAGGGGGGAGACGCTTGCGCCTCACCCCCCCTGCGCGGGGGCGACAATTTCCACCGCATCGCCTTCGGCCAGGCTGCGCGCAGCCCAGGTGCTGCGGGGCACGAAGGTGCCGTTCACAGCCACAGCCACGGGGGCCTCAGGGCCGTGGCCCAGACCCTCCATCAGGTCGGCCACCGTGGTGGGGGCGGGCAGGTCTTTGGGCGTGCCGTCCACTGTGATACGCATTGCCCATGAAGTGTAGCTTTGCCCTGGCCCAGATCAACCCCACCGTGGGGGACATCGCGGGCAACGCCCAGCGTATCCGCCGCGCCCGCCGCTCTGCGCCGTCGGGGGCTCTTTTGTGCCTGCCGGAACTGGCCCTGACGGGCTACCCGCCGGGGGACATGCTGCTGAACGCCACCTTCCTGGATGCGGTGGAGTCCGCCGCGCAGGCCCTAGCGGCGGAGGAGGGTCCCCCGACGCTTCTCGCGACGCCCTGGCGGCGCTCTGGGTGCCTACACAACGCCGCACTCCTTCTTGAAAACGGTCGCGTTTCCGGCCTGGTGTATAAACAGGTTTTGCCCAACTACGGCGTGTTTGACGAAAAGCGCTGGTTCGCCCCCTCCGGCCCCCAGGCCCCCCTCCCGTGGTGCGGGGGGCGGCTGGGGGTCCTCTTGTGCGAAGACACCTGGGCCCCTGAGCCCACTGCCGCCCTGGCAGAACAGGGGGCCAATTTGCTTGTTTCCTTAAACGCTAGCCCGTTTGAGGGGCCCGACAAACACGCCAGGAGGCTGGCCACCGCGCGCGCGCGGGTGGCGGAGGTGGGCCTACCGCTGGCCTATGTGAACTGCGTGGGCGGGCAGGATAACCTGGTCTTTGACGGGGGCTCTTTCGCTCTGGACGCAGGTGGCGCCATTGTGCTCCAGGCACCATTTTTTGAGGAGGGCACTTATATCTCCACATCTCATCCTTTGCAGGAGGGGAGCGATCTGGTCTACCGCGCCTTGGTTTTGGCCACGCGGGACTACGCCCGCAAGAACGGCTTTGCGCGCGCGCTTTTGGGCCTCTCGGGCGGGGTGGACAGCGCCCTTGTGGCCGCTGTCGCCGCCGACGCCCTGGGCCCTGAGGCCGTTACAGCCCTGATCTTGCCTAGCCGCTTTACATCCGACAGAAGCCTTAATGATGCCAGAAGTTTAGCCGACTTTCTAAATGTGAAATATAAAGAGATTTCTATAGAGACTCTACTTAAAGCTATGGAAGAGATCCTCGGCTTAAATGCAGGCCTAGCACATGAAAACCTCCAGGCCCGCATCCGGGGTACCCTCCTCATGGCACGGGCCAACGAGACGGGCGCACTGCTCCTGGCCACGGGGAACAAGTCTGAACTGGCGGTGGGCTACTGTACGCTCTACGGCGACATGTGCGGGGGCTTTGCGCCCCTGGGGGACGTGTACAAAACCCGCGTGTGGGCCCTGGCGCGGCACCGGGGCCTGCCCGAGGCCGTCATCACCCGCCCCCCCACGGCGGAGCTGCGCGAGAATCAGGCGGACACAGACACCCTTCCGCCTTACGACGTCTTGGACCGCACGCTAGAGGCCCTGGTGGAGCGCGACGCCGCGCCGGCGGGGGAGGAGGCCGCCCGCGTGTGGCGGATGCTGTGCGCCGCAGAGCACAAGCGCCGTCAGGCCCCCCCAGCGCCCAAGGTGACATCACGGGCCTTGCGAGACGACCGCCGGTGGCCCATCACGGCGGGCTCTGGCGGGAGCCAAACCACAACTTAGGAAAAAATTCAATAAAAATCGGAAAAGGGCGCAAAAAACCTGTGGACCGTTTCATGTGAAACACAGGGGGAACATGTTTCACGTGAAACACTTTGCGCCTACGGCAAGATAGACACCTCCCCCCGCGCCTCCTGGAACAGGCCCAGGACCTCCGCCGCCGTCTCCTCCACACTCCGCCGCGTTACGTCGATCACTGGCCAGCCGTGCCGGGCGAACAGCCGCCGCGCCGCCCGCACCTCGGCGATGATCGCCTCCTCGTCCAGGTACGTGTTGCCCGCCAGCGCCGCCTCCCCCGCCATGCGCAGCCGTGTGCGCCGGACCTCCACCAGGTGCGACGGCGCGGCCACCAGGCCCACGTAGAACGGCCCCGGCGCGGTGAACAGGGATTCCGCCATCTCCACCCCCGGCGCAAGGGGGATGTTCGCGGCCTTTATCCCACGCCGCGCCAGGAAGATCGCCGTCGGCGTCTTGCTCGTCCGCGACGGCCCCACCAGGACAACCTCCGCCTCCTTCAGCGTCTCCGCCCGGCAACCGTCGTCGTGCGCGATGGCAAAGTCTATCGCCCCCACGCGGCGGAAATAGTCCGCGTCCAGCGCGTACTGCAGCCCCGGCACTCCCCGCGGCGCCTGCCCCAGGTGCGCCGACAGGGCCCGCAGTATGGGGTCCAGCACCGCCACGCACGGCACGCCCAGAGCCCCGCACTTGTCCTCCAAAACGGCCCGCATCTCGCGGTCTATGAAGGTGAAGATCACCGGCCCCGGCTCCGCCTCTATCTTCTCCATCACCCGCTCCAGCTGCCCCCGCGTGCGGATGAGAGGCCAAAACCGCTGCCGCGCCCGCGCGCCGTCAAACTGCGCCACACACGCCCGCGCCAGACCCAGCAGGGTCGTGCCCGTCGCGTCCGAGACCAAGTGCAGCACAAAACCTCCGCTGTCCGCCGAATCGCCCATGCCTTTTCCCATAGCACACGTTTTGTTGACACGCCATGCAACTTCAGTGTACGATTGTGCTGTCGGGTGCGCTCTTCCGCACGCCCGAACGGGCCTTTTTGTAGCGTAAAGGGGGGCAAATGATGGCGGATGAACAGGAGCAAGGGCAGAGCAGTGGTGAGGCAGGCGTGGAGGCGGAAGCGCAGCCGTTGAGCCAGGAGCAGATTGATTGGTTTATGAGCCAGGTCTCCCGGTGGGGGAAAGTGGGTGGGCCGCGCCGCAAAACCCATAAACTCGCAGCAGCGTTTGAGGAACTGGTCGGCACAGGGAAGAACGGAATCCTGAACGCCGCGTGGGTTTTGAGTGGGGATGCCGATATTCAAAGGTTTAGAACCAACGGGAACGTTGTCAAACCAGAATGGTTTCTTGAGAAATCTTTGCCCACCCCCTTCGGCGCACTCCTGGACGGGAAGGCCAAGGCGAAGGACCAGGGCATAGCCTTCCTCCTGGGGCAGGCACGGGAGGTTCTGAATGAAGACCCCGCCCTCGGCGTGCCCATGGCGCAGGCGATCGCCGCCGACCTGGCCGATCACGGGCGCGCGGCGGACGTGGAGAGACTCATCGGCATGGTGCCGGAGGGGCAGAGGGACCTCGTCCGCCGCTCCGCCCTGGCCTCCGCCATCGGTGCGGGGGATGTAGGCACTGCCGCGCAGATCCTGGCCTCAGGCGTGCCGCAGGGCGCCATGTTTGACCAAAGGAACCCGCGCGCGTACATCGCGGATCACTATGCGCTGGAGGGCATGTCGGATGAACAGCGAGGCACCCTAAACCAGGCCACAGACCAGGCGGTGAAGAGTATATACGAAAAGGCCGGGGTTATTGTGGCGCTGACCCCGCCGCCCTCCGCCTCGTCCCTGGCGGGCTACGCGGGTGACGCCACGGCCGCCCACGACGAAGCGGTGCACCTGGAGCGAACGGCCACGCAAGCGGCGGGGCGGGCAGGGCGCCCCCCGGTGGAATACCCCAGAACGGCGGAGTTCGTGGAGCGGGACCTGATCGATGCGCAAGCGGCCCTAGATAAGGCTACGGCGTGCCTTGAAGGTGAGGACGGCATAGACGCGCAGCGGAAACAGGCGCTGGAGGCCCGCGATGCGGCCCGCGAGGCCAAGCGCGCGATGGACACGCAGATTTACGCCGCAGAGCGGGAGGCCAGAAAGGCCAACCTGGTCTTTGCACCGGGCGTGGCACAACCGGTTGACGCCGCGCTGGACGCGCAGACGGCGGCGCAGCGGCACGTAGAGGGGATACAACGGCAGATTACGGACATAAACGACCATCAAAATACCGCCAACGACGCGGTGCGGAGGGCGCGGGAGGCCCTGGATTATAAACAGGCCCGCGCCGACGTGGCCCACGCGGACGGCGGGGTGGCGGCCCTGTGCTTCCACGCGGCGCTGCAAGCAAACAATGAACAGCGTATGCGCACCGAGCTCCACAACGGCGCGAACATGGGCGAACTGCAACGGCACATAAACCTGGGGGACGTGGGCGATCTGCCCCCCGTGGCCCAGCTCGCCATCGCCGCCGCCGAGAGCCAAAACCACCCCGCCTTCGCCAGCGCCATAGGGGGCCTGAACCTGACCGACGCCGACTGGGACGCCGTGCAGAACAACTGTCGGCAGCGCGGCACCAAGGACCCCCTCATCCTCGCCCACCTCGCCCTGCGCGAGCCCATGCCGGACACGCTGCTCCTGGACCACGTCCACGCCCTCACCCCCCTCATCAGGGACGGCGCCTTCGCGGAGGACTCCCGGCCCTATCAGGCCTGGCGGGAGTTCGCGAGTGCAAAGCTCGCCAAAATCCAAAACCCCACGGATGCCGACATCGCCCTCGCCCAGGCGGCCCTTAAGGCAGGGGCCATCACAAAGGAAAGACTCGGCCCCAGGCCCCTGGGCTACCGCATCGCCCTGCTGGGGGATGATGGGGAGATGGAGGCGTTTTTGAAGGAGACGGCCCGGATAGCGGGCGCTGGGGTGGACGACACAACCGGGGTTGACGTTGACGAACAGATCCAAAGGCCCTTGAGAGCGAATAGGGAGGCGTGGACACAGAAAATTATCAGTATGATAGGTTGCGATGAGACCGAAGCCCTCCGGGCCATCGCCTCTCTTGATGAAGTTCAGACCCCAAGTCGGACAAACGCTAGAGCAAGAGTTGCCGAAGCGGGCGCGGCGAAGCACGAGACCGTTTTGAATCTCCCGCCGGGAGTCCAAGGCCAGTTTAACGGAGGGGCGGGGGGCCGCCCCGTCATTGATGCTCCAAGGGGCACATACCTGCCCGGCGCGGATGATTTGTTGGGCGATGACGATGACGATGAACCGGGCGCACCAGACCCGGGTCAGTCTTAGACCATTAGGAGGAACAGACAATGCCACTCTCTCCACAGGCGCAGCAGATAGTAGATACCGTCGGCTGGAACCGCAACAATCACGCCGCGTGCCGCGCGGCGCTTGCAAAATTGCACTTACCGACCGGGCCCCGGCCCGAAGCCCAGCACTACGACGAGGCTCTAAGACGTTGCCAAAGCAGAAATCAGAGACAACCGGACCCGTCAAGACGGGTCATCCCCGAAATACTGGACGACCTGGACCTCTGCGCGAATCATGGGTACGAAATGCGCCCCACGGGGCCGTACCGAAATACGCCTACTCCGACGACAAAAAACAATGGAAGTATGGCTATCCCTGGATCTAGCATAAAAAGGTCGATAGTCAAAGTATTGCCCGTTTGGTTTCTTGCGGGTTATCGCAAGTTTTGGGAACCCAAAGCTTTCCAGGCTGTCATAGATAGATATACGGGTTGCCTGGATGAACTTACCCAAGAGGAGCGGGACGGCATCGCAAACGGCACTGTTGATCCTGAGGACCTGGCGGAAGCTTATCTGACCACGAATCCCCGCGCAAGAACACGGGAAGATCGAGCGCCCGATTTCTGGAACGGCAACGACAGTGTGCGAGCTCAAATTACAGAAATTGCTGTCGCGATAATACGCGCCAGCAAAAAGGAGGCTCCAGGAGATCAATATTTCGATCTCTTTGCAACACTCCTTGGGCATGCAAAGGACAGGAGAGGTCTCCATATTATGCTTGCGTGTTGTGTCAAGGGCATGCACCTGGCAACACGAAGTTATTATACCCCTGAGGGCAAAGATGATGTTTTTAATGCTCCTACAGCAACGAGCATGGGGGACCCTGACCCGCGTCAACCGGTCGGCGGTAAACTGCAGAGCAAAAAAGCATTCACAGACCTAGAGGACACAAGCGCTTTCTTGACAGAAATGTGCGGAGAATTCAATGGTATCATAGAAAAAATTAACGATGACATTAAAAAAATATTGTGGAGAATAGGTGGCAGACTAGAGCTTAGAAAAAAGGGCGACGAAGACATCATATTAGCACAGGACAGGAAAGGCGAGTTTGTTGGCTATGGATATAAAGGTTGTTTTTCGGATTGGAGGTTATTCGGTTATCACAGAAACAGAGCAGCAGGCGCCAAAATAGAAGCCAAATCTCTCGAGCAAAAAGGGTGGGGGTTTCCTTTAGGCAGGTATGTCTGGGCCGTCGTGGGCACCTTGGGCGCTGGCGCTGCGGCGCTTGCGGCCACGGGGGCGGCCCCGGCGGCCGTTCCCGCCCTCGCGATCGGGACGGTTGGGGTCGTCGGCGTCGGCGCGGGCTTCCTCGGCCTGAACGGACTGCGCCAGGGGAACTGGGTCTCGGGGACCGTGACCGCCCTCGCGGGCGCCGCCGCCGCGCTCGCCTCCGCCGTCACCCTGGGCGCGGTGGCCCCGGATGCCGTTCCCCTGGTGGGCCAATTCCTCTCCGCAGCACCGGCCGCCCTTGAGGGGGCCACCGCCGCCATGGGGGGCGCCGGGGCCGCGGCCGCCGCCGGGGCCGCCACAGTGGCCGGGGGCGCGTACGCCTTCGCCGCCCGGAGGGGGGGCACCCTCACCGCCGTGGGCTTTGGTGGGCTCGCCGCCGGGGCCTCGTTCCTCATGGGCGGGGCCCCGCTGGTCGTGGCCCTGGTCGGAGCGGTCGCCGGCGCGTTCGCAGGCATCGCGGGCCCCCGCCTCTCCGTCCTCGCCACACCGCTGGTTGCATTGGCCACCTGGGGCGCGGTGGGCCTCGGCCTCATCACCCCCGGAGCCGCCCCCGCCGCCCTGACCGGCGTGGGTACCGCCCTCGCCGCGCAACCCGCTCTCGCCGCCATACCCGTTGGTCTCGGCCTCGCGGCGTGGAAGCCCACAAGGCCGATTGTGAACGTTGCGGCCCGTACGGCGGTCAGCCTTCCCACCCTTTTTGCTACAGGCGTCCATTTTTTCAAGGGGTGGAGCAAACCCGGTTTTTGGAAATCCATGTTCTTGGTATCTGTATTGACCACTGGTCTATCCAACTTCGGCGACGGTTTGGGCAGGAATATGCAGGAGAACGGTTGGTCTTGGACCGGACGAGTCATGGCCGGCTCTGGAAACTTCCTGCGGGACAACCTTGGGCGGGCCCCCACCATCACCGGGTGGGGCAGTCTTACCAACGCCCTTGGCTGGACAAACTTTGATTTCCCAACTGCGGAGGAGCGTGCGACGGAGCGGTTCCAAGCGGAGCGCCAGGCTGCTGCCGAAAGAGCAAACGCGGCGGATGCCGTTAGACGCTCTACTGGTGGGACAACCCCTCCTGCCCAGGCAGCTCCCGCTGCCGCGCCACGGGTGCAGCCCCCCGCACAACCGCCGGCGCAACCTGTTAAGCCGAAAAAAGGATTTGCGCCACCTCCTTCTGTCCAGTCAGCTCCCGCTGCCGCGCCACAGACGCAGCCCCCCGCACAACCGCCGGCGCAACCTGTTAAGCCGAAAAAAGGATTTGCGCCACCTTCTCCTCAGACAGGAAGCACGATCAGCGTGCCTTCAGGTGGCCCCAACGCCGACCCTATGTATGTGCGTGAGGGTACGGGGGGACTGCGGAGGCCATTTCGGGCGGCCGAGGAACCTGCTGGCCAGGGGCCTGATTTGGGCACGATAGGGCAGCTTGCCTATAGTGCGCACCGGAGGGAAGAGGACAGAGGGAATGGTGCCCTGGGCGACTCCGGGGACGATTTGGGTCCAGATGCCGTCTGAGATTATGCCACCTGATATTTGAGGCCGTCGGAGATTTCTTGACTCTTGACGCGGCTTCTGGTTTAATGGGGGTGAGGCAATAAGTATAATTAGGGGTGTGAGAATCGTATTATGGCTACTTTAGCACAAAAGGCTTGGGGGGAGCTGGAGAGGTGGCTGGGCACCAACTTGATCCGCAGCGAGCAGCTGCGCACCCTCCTGATAGGGACGGTGGCGCGGACGGACAACGCTCTTTATAATAATATGGTGTCCAATGGCCTCCTTGTGGACACGGATGGAAATGGAACAATTGACAGCATTGCAGCTGGCAGAGTTGGGGACTTTGTCCTTGAGCTAGGCGCTTGGGTCTGCCCAAGCGGCAGGCCTACAGAGACGGACATTGACAAGGTTGGTCTTCTTATCGATTCGGCGGGCGATGAGTATGACTCGGACACGGATTATTATGATTCCGCCCCGTTGGTTGCAAAATTCCTGCAAGTGTCGACCGTTGCTAAGGGCCTAATGAACGGGACTGCGGACCCGGACAGCGCCATTGCCCTTTTGAAGGAGGGGGGCGGGGCCCTCGTGGACGCCGGTGGGAAGGCGCTTGATAATGTGGGCTTTACCGACCCTGTCTCAAAGGACCTTAGGACATTCGTCTCCAACAGTGTATCTGGCGGTTGGCAGTGGTTCGAGGAAAAGGTCGGTGGACTTTCTCAGTCCGGGAAACGCATAGCGGCCGCCGCAACTGGGATGATAGCTGGTGTTGGGATATGGAAGACTTTCGGTCGGATTCCTGTGCTGGGCACTGTTGTGAAGGCGGCCCTTTTGTACCTTGGTTACATGTTGTTGACCGCAAAAGACGCCCACGGAGCGCCCTTTGTGGATGGTGTGGCCAAGAATTTGTTTGTATACAACCCCGGAGAGGCCGCATTTGATGCCACTACCGGGGAGGTTATAGACCCCTTTGGGACTCCGGATGCGGAGCGCGATTTGCTTCGGCGAGAGTTTGATGTGCCGGCTTCTGGTGCGACCTCCCCTTCCGGAAAACGACCTGCATGGAATCCTGTCTTGGAGCCAGTGGTCTAAATCTCCCCCAACACCTGTTTTTCCAGGGCCTCCATGCGCTGCGCGCCCTCGTCGGTCTGGTGGTCGTAGCCCAGGAGGTGCAGGGCCCCGTGGGCGGTCATGTGGTCCAGGTGCGCCTGGGGGGGCAGGGCCAGGGCGTCGGCCTCGCGCGCGATGGTGGGGAGGCTCACCGCTATGTCACCCAGGTGCAGCGGGGGTAGGAGGAGGGGGGGCTCGGCCCCGGCCCAGTCTATTTGGGGGAAGGACAGGACATTCGTGGGGGCGTCCTTCCCGCGCCAGGTCTTGTTCAGGTCGCGGATGCGGGCGTCGCCGGTGAGGAGGAGGGCAATCTCCACGGCCTCGGGCAGGGCCACGCCGGACAGGGTCAGGGCTTTCCGTATGATGAGCCGGGCCCGGGCCCGGGCCTGGGGGAAGGCTTCGCGGGCCAGGGCGCGGACGCCGGGGTCTATGCGGATGTCCAGGGCGAGCCTCATGGGCCCCTGATGTACACGAGGCCCCCCCCGGCGGCAATCACCAGGCCCCCCCCGGCGCGGAAGGCCGTGGTGCCGGGGGGCAGGCCGTGGGCGGCGGGCCAGGAGCGTGCGGCGCGGATAACGACCTCCCGCCCGTCCACCACCCCCACGGCCCCGAATCGGCCAAAGGCCCGGACCCGCGCCGCGCACCGGGCGTGCGGTTCTCTCCAGTCTATCCGCCGCATGGTCTCGTCCGGCAAAGGGGCGTAAGTGGTCCGCGAGGCGTCCTGGGGGGTCCCCCGTCCCGAGTCCGCAAGGGCCCGGGCCAGGAGGTCTGGGGCCAGTAGGGCTATGCGCGCCCCCAGGGCATCCACGTCGTCGGCCTCCGTCACGGGCACGGCCTCTTGCGCCAGGATCGCGCCCGTATCAAAGGACTTCTCCAGGACATGCACAGTCACCCCGGCGGCCTCCGGCGCGTCCAGTATGATGTGCGGCAGGGGCATGATGCCCCGCGCCAGGGGCAGCAGCGAGGGGTGGATGTTCAGCGCGCGGGCCCGGCGCGGCACTGGCACCCGCCAGGGGTAGCCCGCGACCACGAAGGCCTCCACCCCCGCAGCCTCTAGGGCCTGTATGGCCGTACGGTCCGGGGGCCCGTCGTACACAGGTGCGCCACGCGCCGCAGCCCGGACCCCGGCGCACTCTTGCCCGAAGGTGAACATTGCCGCCAGCGCGTGCCCGTCCTCCAAGAGGCGCTCCAGCGCGGGCAGCATCATGTCGTAGCCTAAGAACGCGATGCGCATCTAGTCTTCCCACACTCCCCAGGCTTTGCCGTTTTTGGCCTCGGCCACCAGGGGCACGCCGATGTCCGCCGCGCCCTCCATCACGCCGACGGCCAGGGTTTTCAGGTCTTGCACCTCCTCCGCCGGGGCCTCAAACACCAGCTCGTCATGCACCTGGAGCAGCATCCGCGCCCGCAAACCTGACTCCGCTAGGGCTCTATCCATCTGGCGCATGGCAATTTTCATGATGTCCGCCGCCGTGCCCTGGAGCGGCGCGTTGCCCGCCGTGCGCCCCGCTGCGGCCCGGCGCGCGGGGGAACGATCCTTCGCGCCGGCCACGGGGCAGCGGCGCCCAAAGGCCGTCTGTACATATCCCCTTTCGGCGGCCAGGGCTCGCTGCGCTTCCATGAAGGCCCCGAGTTCGGGGAAGCGCGCGGCGTGCCGCCCGATGAGGGCGAGGGCCTCCCCGTGGCTGCAGCCGAGCTGACGCGCCAGGCCCCAGGCCCCTTGGCCATACAAAATGCCAAAATTAATGGCCTTTGCGGCGCGGCGCGCGTCCCCCGTCACCTCCCCAAACACCTCTTGAGCTGTGGCGGCGTGGATGTCCTCCCCCCCCGCGAAGGCCTGTTTGAGTCCGGGGCAGTCGGCCATGGCCGCGGCCACGCGCAGTTCTATTTGTGAATAATCCACAGAGAGCAGGTGCCACCCCTCGGGCGCAGTGAAGGCCGCGCGGATGCGCTGTCCGTTCGCTGTGCGCACGGGGATATTTTGCAGGTTTGGGTCAGACGAGGCCAGGCGGCCCGTGGAGGTGTGTGCGAGGGAAAACGAGGTGTGTATGCGGCCAGTGGCGGGGTTTACGGCCTTTGGCAGGGCGTCCGCATAGGTGGACTTAAGCTTTGCCAGGGCCCTGAATTGTAATAGTTTTTCTGCTATCTCATGCCCCTGCGCGGCCAGTTGCTCCAGGGTCTGCGCGTCCGTGGAGTGCGCCTTGGTCTTTTCCGTCCGCCCGCCGGGGGTGAGGCCCAGGCGGCCAAACAGCACCTCTGCCACCTGCTGAGGAGAGGCGGGGTTGAACGGGCCCTTGGCCAGCATATACAACTGTTCTTCAAGAGTTTTTAGTTCCGCGCCGAACTCCGCCGATGCGCGGGCCAGGGCCGCGCGGTCTATCAAAACCCCTGTGGTCTCCATACGCGCGATGACGGGGATGAGGGGGCGGTCTATGTCCTCATACACACGGGTGAGACGTTCTGACACAACTTGGTGTGTCAAAAGCGGTGCAAGGCGCAGGGTCATGTCCGCGTCTGCGCAGGCATAATCCCCTGCTTTATCAAGAGGAACGCGGTCAAAGGTCGTGGCCTTTGCCCCCTTTCCGGTGAGCGCCTCAAACGGTGTCATTTCCACACCCAGCATCTCCCGCGCTAGGGCGTCCAGGGCGTGGGAGCGGCGGCCTGTGCCCAGCGCATAGGCCATAAGCATGGTGTCACCGATGGGCGCTGCCTCCACCCCACACTGCGCGAACATTTGCCAGTCATACTTCGCGTTATGGGCCAGTTTGAGCACCGCTGGGTCTGTTAAGGCGGGCGCAAGGCGGCTTATCACGCCGTCCAGGGGCAGCTGCTCCGGCGCGGGCTCTCCATCCAAAATGTCCGCTGCGCGGTGCGCGATGGGGATGTACGCCGCGTGGCCAGGGGCCCAGGCCAGTGAGATACCCACCAGGCGGGCCTTGGCTGGGGTCAGATCCGTGGTCTCTGTGTCCACAGCCAGCACGCCGGCCCCTCGTGCGGCGGCGATGGCGGCGTCCAGCGCGCCCCAGTCGGTGATAAGGGCGTAGTTGGTTTGCGCAACCTCTGGCGCGGGGGCGCTTTGGGACGCGTAGGGCAGATCCCGGTGCCCCAGGCGCCTCAAAACAGACGCAAGGCCCTGCTCCTCAAGGAAGGCGCGCAATTCCGGGCGTTTCAGGTCCGGCGCGGGCATGGCTGCCAGCTCTACGGGCCGGGGCGCGGCCCTGTCCAGCGTCACAAGGCGCAGAGACATGCGCGCCGCGTCCGCGTTTTCCGTTAGGGCGGCACGCCTCTTTGGCTGCGTTATGCGCCCAGCGTGCGTCAAAACCGCGTCAAGTGACCCGTATTCTCGTATCAGCTGCGCCGCCGTCTTCACCCCTATGCCGGGCACACCGGGGATGTTGTCCGTTGGGTCCCCGGCCAGGGCCTGCACGTCCGTGACACGTTCAGGAGGCACACCAAACTTGGCCTCAACCTCCGCAACCCCAATCTCCGCGCCCTTTATAGGGTCCCACAGGGTGACACGCTCTGACACAAGCTGATACAAATCCTTGTCCGATCCCACGATGACCACGGGCCCAGGCTCTGCCGCGGCGTACGCGGCGATGAGGTCGTCCGCTTCAAACCCCTCCACCTCAATCGCGGGCAGGCCAAACGCCTGCGCCGCTGCGCGGAACAGGGGGAACTGCGGCACCAGGTCCTCCGGCGCAGGGGGGCGGTGGGCCTTGTAGTCCGGGTAAATGTCGTTGCGGAAGTTTTTGCGCGCGGCATCAAACACCACGGCCACGCGCCGCGCGCCCAGGTCTGCCAGTAGCTTGGCCAGCATGTTGGTGAAGCCCAGCACCGCGCCCACGGGCGTGCCCGCCGGGTTGGTCAGGGTCTGGGGCAGGGCGTAATAGGCCCGGAAAATAAAGCCAGAGCCGTCCACCAGATAGAGCGTGCGCGGATCCATGCCTACCCTATAGCAGCTCACCCCGCGCCGCGCACCCCACCGCTTTTTTTTTGCCGTAAAGCCCCCTATTTTTGTTGACATGCGGTATTTTGTGCGTGAAAGTGTGGGCCCGTTGACCAGAAAGGAGACTAGGGCCATGAAGGGAAGACCTGCAGAGACCATTTTTGTTACAGAAACAAGGGGGGGGGTATAAAGGCTGCTTTATAGACACCTTGCCTGATATAGACAACTTGCCTGATATAGACACCTTGACTGAAAAACAACAAATTACCCCAAGATTCAATTCTGGCACCGCAAAAAAAGCTATAGCAGCCCTTTTGATTTTCGCTATTGGGTTCGGTATAGGGAGAATCACGGCACCGGAGAGTCAAATAGACTGCGAGCGCGCAGCTGTTGCTCGCGCTCCCGCGACGGACTAAAAAAGCTCCGCTTGCCCCTCCACCCGTGCGGGGACCGTCTCGCCGTGGGCGAACACGAGGGCCAGGCGCTGGCCCGGCTTTGCGGCCCCGGCGGACGTGACGGGCGCGCCGGTGGCCGCATCGCGCACGAGGGCATAGCCGCGCTCCAGCACGGCCTCAAACGACAGGCTGTGGAGCAGGCGCCCCGCCGCCGCCAGGCGCTCTGCCGCCCGGTCGCACAGGCGCGGGCCAGCACGGGACAGGGCCTCGGACGCGCGGGCCAGGCTCTCCGCCGCGCGCGCCACCACGGACCGGGGGTGCGGGGGGCGCAGCCGGGCCAGGCTCCCCGCCTTCACGTCCAGATAGACGCCATACGCCCGCGATAACCTTTCGGCCGCGATGTCCAGGGCCTGCGCCGGGCGCTCCAAAGCGCGCTCCGGCCGGCCCAGGCGTGCGGACAGGCCCTGTGCACGCTGCGCCCCGTCCGCCAGGCGGCGGGCCAGAGCGGCCTGCGTGCGCGCCGCGGCCTCCGCGATCCGCGCCAGAAGATCCGCCCGCACGGGGGTGGCCATCTCCGCCGCGGCGCTGGGCGTGGGCGCGCGCCGGTCCGCCGCGTAGTCTATGAGGGTCGTGTCTGTTTCGTGCCCCACGGCGGAAATCAGCGGTATGCAGCACGCTGCGGCGGCTCGCACGACCACCTCCTCGTTGAAGGGCATCAGGTCCTCCAGGGAGCCCCCGCCACGGGCGACGATGACCACGTCCGGGCGCAGGTCGCTGGTTAAGGCCCCGAACCCGCGTATGGCGGCGGCCACCTGCTCCGCGGCCGTGGGGCCCTGGACCGCCACGGGCCAGACGAGGACGCGGCAGGGAAAGCGCGCCTCCACCCGGTGGAGGATGTCCCGGATGACCGCGCCGGTGGGGGAGGTGACGACGCCTATGGTGCGCGGCGCGAACGGCAGGCGCCTTTTGCGGGCCTCGGCGAACAGGCCCTCCGCGGCCAGGGCCTTTTTGCGCGCCTCCAGAAGGGCCAGGAGGGCCCCGGCGCCTGCTAATTCCATGCTCTCTATAACTATCTGGTAGTTGGAGCGCTGCGCGTAGGTGGTGATGCGCCCCGTGGCGATGACCTCCATGCCCTGTTCGGGGCGGAGGGAGAGCCTGGACAGCGTGCCGCGCCAGCACACGGCGTCCAGGACGGCGTCCGCGTCCTTGAGCGTGGCGTACATGTGCCCGGAGCGGTGGAGCGTCACGCGCCCCAGCTCCCCCCGCACGCGCACGCGGGCGAACGCGCCCTCCACGGTCTGCTTCAGCGCCCCCGCGAGGGCAGAGACGCTGAACTCCGGGATGTTGGTGGGGAGGTCGGTCATGGCTTTCTATGTCGTAACTGTCTCGCTTTTGGTGCTGTCCATGGTGTAGAGAAGCCAGTCCGTTGGCCCTGCCACGTGGTCATAGAGAGCGCGAGCATGCACATTGTCGGTGTGCGTGATCCAGCGAACTATTGGCCAATTGCGCCTGCGTGCCTCGGTGCGCAGATGGTCCAAAATGGTACGACCAACGTCGCGACCGCGATGCTCCGGGGCAACAAAGAGGTCGTCTAGATGACCTATTGCTGTGCCGCGCAGGGGGCTGAGTATTTCCTGATAGTGTGCCAGTCCGCAGGGTGTCCCGTTCATATCGCAGGCCACCAGGCCCCAGATGGGCCGCTCTGGGTCGTGGAGCCAGTCCCAGAGTGCTACTAATGTGGCGGACGTTGCCTCGCGCATATAAAAATCTCCGTAGGCGCGATAGAGAGCCTCCCATGCCCTGTGGTCCTGGTGGGCCAGGGTACGGACTGTATAGATTCCAGTATCTGGCAGGGCTCTAGAGGTCATCCCGTCGGCAATCCCACCAGGGCGCGGGCGTAGTCGCGTGGCGTGAAGGCTTGGAGGTCCTCGGCCCCCTCGCCCACGCCGACGAGGGGGATGGGGGTGCCAAAGCGCTGCGCCAGGGCCACGACCACGCCGCCCTTGGCCGCGCCGTCCAGCTTGGTCACCACGAGGCCGCTCACCGGCGCGGCCTGCCCGAACACCTCCACCTGCGCGTGGGCGTTCTGCCCCGCCGTGCCGTCCAGGACCAAAAGGCAACCGTGCGGTGCCTCTGGGTCCTGCTTTTGCAAGACCCGCACAATCTTGCCCAGCTCTGCCATCAGGTTTGCCTGGTTCTGGAGCCGCCCGGCGGTGTCCACGATCAGGACGTCTTTGCCCACGGCCCGCGCCTCCTCATACGCCTGAAACGCCACCGCTCCGGCATCCGCGCCAATCTCCCCCTGCGCCATGCGGCAGCCTGCGCGCTCCGCCCACTCGGCGAGCTGCTCCACCGCCGCAGCGCGGAACGTGTCGCACGCGGCCAGCATGACGCGCTTTTTTTCCCGGAACGCGAGGTGGTGGGCGATTTTGCCCGCTGTGGTGGTCTTGCCCGAGCCGTTCACCCCACACATGAGGAGCACAAAGGGCCCCTTCTTGGGCTTTGTGAAAGCCAAGGGCTGCGCTACGTGGGACAAAATCCGCTCTATCTCTGACGCGAGGACCGCGCGGACCTCCTCCTCCGTCGCCTCCTGGCCGAAGCGTGCCTGGGACACGGCCTCCACGATCTGCGCCGCCACGGCAGGCCCGCAGTCGGCCTGGATGAGCACGTCCTCCAGCCCGGCCAGGGCCTGTGCGTCTAGGCGACGTTTCGTCATGAGGTCCGCAACCCCCTGGGTCAGGCGTCCGGCGGACTTAGACAGGCCAAGTGTGAGTCGGGAGAGCCAGCCGCTCCCGCTGCGGGCCCGGCCCGGCGTGCGGGAGGAGGGCAGGGGGGTCTCGCGCATGTCCTCCAGCATCTCGCTTTCCGTGGGGTCTAGGGCCCGCGCGGCCTCAGGGTCGATCTCCGCGTCGTACTCCACGGGAGGCTCCAGGGCGGGCTCCCCCTCTGGCTGGAAGAGCCGCTGCTCCTGCGCCTCTGCCTCCGCCGCGCCTGGGTTTTTCTGTCTGCGCCAGAACACCATGGAGGCAGAATAGCACAAACTTCTGTCCGTGCGCCCGCATTGCGGCAGAAAAATCCCCAGGCCTGAAAATCCCCAGGCTTGGGGCCTCGCGCCTAAAAAGATTTGTGCGCATTAGCCATAGCAACGTTAGCATAGTAACGTTTTGGCGTGGAACGCGCTGTCCCCCTGCTTGACGCGGGTGGCTGCGGGGCTGAGACTGGGGCCCTTATGGGCGCTGTGCTTTTGGTCGTCGGTGGGGGGGTTGCGGCGTATAAGGCGTGTGAGGTTGCGCGCCTTCTGGCCAAGGCCGGGGCCCAGGTCCGGCCCGTCCTTACCCATGGGGCCGCGCGGTTTGTCTCCCCCATGACCTTTGGGTCTCTGGTGGGGGCGGGCGCGCACGCGGACCTGTGGGCCCAGCCCATGGCGCATATAGACCTCGCGCGGGGCCTGCACGCTGTGCTGGTGGCCCCCGCGACGGCGGACCTTATGGCGCGCATGGCGCACGGCCTAGCGGACGACCTGGCGACGACGGCCCTGCTGGCGGTGCCGGGGGGCGTGCCGGTGTGGGCGGCACCGGCGATGAACCCGGCGATGTGGGCGCACCCCGCAACGCAGGCGAATGTGGCGCTGCTGAAGGGCAGGGGGGTGCGTCTTGTCGGCCCGGACGACGGGGCGACGGCCTGTGGAGAGGCCGGGCTTGGGCGCATGGCGGAGCCGGAGGTCATCACGGCGGCGGTCCTGGGCCGGGGCCCCCTGGCTGGGCGGCGGGCGGTGGTGACCAGCGGCCCTACGTGGGAGGCCGTGGACCCCGTGCGGGTGCTTGCGAACCGGTCCTCTGGGATGCAGGGCCACGCGGTGGCGAGGGCCTTGGCCGCTGCGGGGGCCCAGGTCGTTCTGGTCACAGGGCCTGTGGCCCTTGCGGATCCGCCGGGGGTGGCCGAGGTCCGGCGGGTGGAGAGCGCGCAGCAGATGCTGGGCGCGGTTCTGGACGCTTTGCCTGCGGACATCTTCGTCGGCGCGGCGGCAGTGGCGGACTGGGCGCCGGAGGCCCGGGCGGACAAGGTGCACAAGGCCGAGGGCCCTCCCTCGCTGCGCTTTACACAGACCCTGGATATCGTGGCTGCGGTGGCGGGTGCGCAGCCGCGCCCGGCCCTGGTCGTGGCCTTCGCGGCGGAGACGGACGCGCAGGCCCTTTTGCCCCGTGCGGCGCAAAAGCGCGCAGCCAAGGGCGCGGACTGGGTCGTGGCGAATCTGGTGGGCCCGGGTGTGGGCATCGGCGCGGCGCGCAACGCTGTCACCCTGATGGACGGGCGGGACGCGGAGTCCTGGCCTGAGATGGACAAGCACGACGTGGCGCAGCGCTTGGCGGACAAAGCCGCGCGCTTTCTGAAGGACAGCGCCGCTTAGCCGCGCAGGCCGTCTGTCGGGAGTGAGGGTGGAGCCCGCCGCCGCGCGCGGGGCCCGTTTTTCGCAAGGCGAAGGTGGCGGGCTAAGCGCCCGGCCCGGCCCGGCCCGCCCCAACACCACATGGGGGGCGGGCGCTTTCGCGCCCTCTCGCCCCGTGTGGGCCGGTCGCATGTGGGTCCAGGGATCTTGGACGCGGGCGGCAAGTGACTTCCGGGCTGTCCGTGGTCATATCCCTGCCTCCCCCAAATGCAGAATAACGTCGCGGCCGTAGGTGAGGTTCATGACCTGGCAGGCCATCTTTGTAGCCCTTTCTATCTCTGGGCCATAATTTGTAGCAACTATGTAATACCCGCTCTTCAGTTGATGTGACCAACTAGGGTCCATAGCCCTTTTTTCGCTCCGAAACATATCTTTTCTGTTTAGACTCAGATATTTTCGTCCGTGTTTCTTAGGCAGAGCGGCGCATCGCTCGTGGAAGGTGGGGTCGGCGGCCTGGAGGGCCTCAAACAGGCCGATGAGGGTCTGTATGGCGTTCTTGGTGGGCGTAAACCGCCCGTGGAGGGTGAAGCCCATTTGGCCTGTTGCGGCGGTTGGACCCCCCCCTAACCCCCCCCTTTTCAAGGGGGAGGAAGTTGGGATGCGCTCCCTTTTCAAGGGGGGGGCATGTGCGGGGGCCCGCCCAAGG